>NZ_SMKP01000033.1:0-67249 GCF_004349015.1 Nonomuraea diastatica | reverse complement strand
GGAAAAGCACCCGCGCTCCAGGAGCGGGCCCGCTGACCCCGCCCCGGCTGATCCGGCCCTCCCTCGCCGAAATCCGCCGCGTCCTGGCCCGCCTCCTCATACCCGCGGCCACCGCCATCGACCATGTACTGTCCTGGTCACATTTCCGGCTTGTCCACCAAACCCGAGCCCTGATCAGCCACTACCGCCAACGAGGCGACCCCCTACCCCAAGATCTGCGAATGTAGTACAAGTACGATGTACCATCGATCAGAGTCCTTCGACACGTCAACTGTGTCGTTAAAAGCACCATCCGCCCATACTCCAGTGATGAAAACCCTGGCATACTTGGGCGACATCTCGCTGCGAATATCGACCGATGTGACCTTAATGGCCTTGCCGCCGTCAGTACGGAGTAGCTGAGTTATTTCGGTCATGGCTTCGTTATTCGGGGGAATCAGTCGAGCGATCGCCTTGTAATCAGAGCGATTCAAGCCGTCGATGTATCTTTCGATGGCACCTTGCACGCTCGGAGCGCCTCTTTCCGCGGCTGGTTTTGTCGTTGTGCATGCAGCAGCTAAGACAAGCACCCGATCAGGATCGCAGTGATCGCCAACCGGGTGCCACGTCGTATCCTCGCCATACGCTAGACTCTACGTCCTGTGGGCGTACCATGTCCCGTTAGGGTATGTCGCGAGTACGCTGGTGAGAGGTTTGTCCTTCGTATCGTTGCTGTGATACGTCATATAATGCTCGTCGATCTCGTCGCCATCGCCACCCAATCCGATGTCAGTAACGATCATCGAGTGGCTGATGTTGCCGTTGCTGTCCGTATCAACTTGAAGAATATCCGCGATGGCCATATCCCGGACATGCGAGAGAGCGGTTACGCGTCCAGAGTATTTTCTGGCAAACTGGAACCAGTTATGCGCGGCGGCCCAGGTGTACGTAGTTGCTCCGGTCGAGAGGGAATTGTACCACCAATAGCGTGGGTCCGTCCGGTCGTTGATGGGAAATGATCCAAACCGTTTCCCAGCCACCGGCAATCATTATCTGCGAGATGAAGTTTGTGCAGTCGCCACCCTCGCCGTCGTAGGTGCGATAGTCACTATTATAATTGTCCCAATAGCGTGTACCGCGTCAAAATGCAGCCATGACGGCTCTGACCTGTGGTTTGACGAGGTTCGTACCTGCGGGCAAGATCGCGCCTTGTGCTTGTCCGCCTGCTCTATCTGCTTGCGCTTCGGGTGTTCGGCTGGCTGATGTTACTGGGCCGCGGTCAGGCGGCGAAGGACGTTGAGATCATGGTGTTGCGTCATGAGGTGGCGGTGCTGCGGCGTCAGGTCGGGCGCCCGAAGCCGGACTGGGCTGATCGGGCTGTTCTCGCGGCGCTGGCCCGGTGGTTGCCGGCGGTGCTGCGCGCTCATCGTCTGGTCACCCCGGCGACGTTGCTGGCGTGGCATCGTCGCCTATTGCGACGGGCCTGGACCTACCCGCATCGGCCCGGGCGTCCAGGAACGGCTCCGGAGCTTCGGGATCTGATCGTGCGCCTGGCGCGGGAGAACCCCGGATGGGCCATCGACGGGTACACGGGGAGCTGGTGCGGCTTGGGTTCCAGGTCAGCGAGGCGACCGTGCGGCGCATGCTGCGCTCGCACCATTTCGCTCCGGCGCCCCGGCATCTCGACACGTCCTGGCGGTCCTTCTTACGATCGCAAGCCGAAGGGCTCCTGGCCTGCGATTTCTTCCATGTTGACACGATCTTTCTGAAGCGCTTGTACGTGTTGTTCGTGATGGAGGTCCGCACGCGACAGGTGCACATTCTGGGCGTGACCAGTCACCCGACCGGCGCATGGACCGCTCAGCAGGCCCGCAACCTCCTGATCGACCTCGGCGAGCGAGCAGGGTCGTTTCGCTTCCTTATCCGCGATCGGGACGCTAAGTTCACTGCCGTCTTCGATGAGGTGTTCGCCGCCGTAGGTATCACGGTGTTGAAGACACCACCGCGGACACCAAGGGCGAACTGCTACGCCGAGCGCTGGATCCGGACGGTACGCGGCGAGTGCACCGACCGAATGCTGATCTACGGCGAACGTCACCTGCGCGTGGTTCTGAACGAGTATCTCGATCACTACAACGCGCATCGGCCGCATCAGGGCCGTGGACAGCGACCACCCGATCACGTTGAGCATGTAGTGGTGCCGATGGAAGACCGGATCGAACGCCACGCGATACTCGGGGGGAGTGATCAACGAGCATCGCCGAGCCGCATAGCTCGGTCGGAGAAACCCCAGCTCAAACCATGCACACGAGTTTTGACGCCCTACAGGGTGTTGACGCCTTCGGTCCGGCCGTTGTGGTGCGGGAGGGTGAGGGCAGCGTTCACAGCGTCGCGGTCGAGTTCGAGGCCGTTGGCGAAACTGTGCAGGTGGGGCAGGTCAGCGGCGCGGACGGTGGTGATCCAGGCGGTGAGTTCGGTGTCGTTGCCCGCGGCTGGGGTGAGGAGTTCGGCGAAGCTGCGGACATGGTGGGCCAGTGCGGTCAATTCGGGGCAGGCGCCGGTGAGTTCCTGCATCAACCGGGTGTCGCTGTCGCGGAGCCGGTCGGGGTGGGTGAGCAGGAGGCGTGCCAGGCGGCGCGGGGTGGTGACGGGGCGTTCTCCTTCGGCCCGGCCCTGGGTGATGTAGCGGTAGAGCAGGTTGAGACTGCCGGTGTAGCCGAGCTCTTTGATCTCGCGGAACAGTTGCTGCACGGGGACGGCCGGGTCGGTGGCGCGCCGTTCTCGCAGATGATCGCGGTAAGGATCGACGAGCGTGGGCCGGTAGCGCGGAGCTCGGCGCAGCGTCTCGGGTTTGCGGGTGCGGGCGTAGCGCTTGACGGTGTTGAGCGACAGGTTCAGACGGCGGGCGCATTCCAGGAGGCCGACGCCCTTGTCCAGCAGGTTGTGGATCTGCTGCCAGCGCTCGCGGGTGGTCTGTTCGCGGACACCGGCGGGCCGGGACGGGTTGACCGTGGCCCAGCAGGCGCTGTGGGATCGGACCTCGGCGAGGGTCTTGTCGCAGAAATTCGCCCACAGGTGCCAGCGGTCGCCGACCTGCACCGCATCCGGTAGGGCACGCCGGACCGCCTCGCCGTAGGCGCCTGACCCGTCGCGGCAGACGATCTCGACCCCCGGGTGGGAGCGCAGCCACGTCTCCAGGACCTCGGCCCCGCGGCCGGGCAGGACATCGATCCGCTCGCCCCGTCTCGGCGTCGATGAGGATGGTGGCATACCGGTGCCGGCGCTTGAGCGCGAAGTCATCGACCCCCAGCACGCGCGGGATCCGCAGCGGCGGCAGCGGCAGCCGCATCAGCAGACGCAGCGCCGTGGACCTCGAGATGCCGATGGCCAGGAGCGCCGACAGCCGAGCTCCCGCTCGCCCGGCCAGTTCCTTGACCACCGCGCTCAGCTGCCCGGCAAGCCTGCCGGTGCGACGCTGATACCGCTCGATGAGCCCGGGCACCTGCTCGCGAAACGTCCGCCGAGGGCATTCCCACGCTGGGCAGACCAGACGCCGGACCTGCAGCGACACCACCACCGGCCGCCCATCGACCGGGACATCCCTGACCATCCGGCCGGCGTAGCCGTGCACCCGGCCGGTCAGCGCCCCACACGCCGGGCACGGCACCGGCTCGTCACGAGTACGAGCCGTCACTCGAATGCGGTCGCCCTCGTCCTCTAACTCCCTCGATGACCAGGGCAGACAGCCCCGCAAACACCACACCAGCAAGATCGACGATCTTCAGCACGGTCCAGCCTGGCAGGGATCACTTAGCGCCACCACCGATTACGGGCCAGAGCCCTACACACTACCTACCACCTGGACACACCCGCCAGAACCCGACATCGGCCGAGTGGTGGTACATGATCAAGGGCGTGACCAAGACCAATAGGGGTGGTCGCGCGGGATCTCGGTCCAGAAGTCCACGATGTCGACTCCGCGAACTCGAAACGGACGGTGGTCCCATCGGATGGTTTCAAGGGGGAGGGCGTCGTCGCGAGGCAGGGTCTGGAGGAAGCCCGAGCCGAAACCTGTACCGAGGGACACGAACCGTGTATGAGGCCGGATGGATCTGGGAGGGCCTGCCGTGGAAGGCGAAGCCCCCGTCCGGGCCGCCAAGGCATCCGTCGCATGACCGGGTCGTCCTGGATGGGGGCTTTGCGGGAGAATCGGCACGTGATGCATGGAAGGTCGGCAGAGCAGGCCGCCATAGATGATCTTCTGTCAGGTGCCCGTTCCGGCTGTAGCGGCGTGCTGGTGGTGCGTGGTGAGGCTGGAATCGGTAAGTCGGCGCTGCTGGAGTATGCGGTCGACCAAGCGGCCGACATGCGGGTGTTGCGCAGCGTGGGCGTCGAGGCGGAGGCGGCGTTGGCGTTCGCCGGGCTACATATGTTGCTGGGTGGTTTTGTTGATCGGTTGGGGGTGTTGCCGGGTCCGCAGGCGGCGGTGTTGCGGGGGGCGTTTGGGCTGGCGGTCGCCCCGGCGGGGGATCGGTTTCTGGCGGGGCTGGCCACGCTGTCGTTGTTGAGTGAGGTGGCCGAGGAGCAGCCGATGCTGGTCGCTGTGGATGATGCGCATTGGCTGGATCGTGCCTCGGTGGATGCGTTGTTGTTCGCCGCGCGCCGGTTGGAGGCCGAGCCGATCGCGGTGGTGCTGACGGCCCGGGATGGGCATCGGTTCACTACGCCGGGCCTGCCGGAGCTGCGGCTTTCCGCCCTTGATCGTACGGCTGGCGCGGCCGTGCTGGCGGAGCACGCCAGGGACCTTGCTCCGCATGTGCGGGATCGTGTTCTTGCGGAGGCTCAGGGGAATCCGCTGGCGTTGCGTGAGCTGCCCGCCGCGATGACGCCGCAGCAACGGGCGGGTGAGGCGCCGGCGGTCTCGTTCGCCACTGGCACCCAGTCGGTGGCGAGCCGCGTAGAGGAGTCCTTCGGCGACCGCATTCAGGTCCTTCCGGAAAGGACTCGGCAATTGTTGCTGATCGCCGCTGCGGACGAAGGCGGTGACCTGGGGCTGGTGTTGCGTGCCGGCGAGCGGCTCGGTGCCGGCGTGGCTGACCTGGAGGCGGCCGAACGCGATCGGCTGGTACGGGTGAATGCGGGGCGTCTGGTTTTCACCCATCCCTTGATTCGGGCGGCCGCCTATCGGGTGGCGACGTTCTCGCAACAACTCGCCGTGCATCGGACGCTCGCCGACCTACTCGGAGAAGATCTGGCTCGCCGCGCGTGGCATCTGGCCGCCGCGACGACCGAGGCCGACGAGACTGTGGCCGCGGAACTGGAGCGAATGGCCGAGGCCGCGCGGTCGCGCGGCGGCTACGCCGAGGTCGCCGCCGCCTATCAGCGCGCCGCCCAGCTCACCCCAGACCCGGGAAGACGCGCCATGCGGCTGGTCGCCGCCGCGCGGACTGCGGGCTTCGCCGGTCAGGGCGCGCTCGCCACCGACCTCGCCGAGCAGGCGGGTCCGCACGTTTCAGACCCACGGGCCCGGGCGCAGCTCGCGTGGTTGCGGGTATTCATCGCCCACGAGCAGGAAAGGCCTCCTCCCGTTGTCGAGCTGGCCGAAGCGGCGATGGAGCTGGGCAAGCAATCGCCCCATGACAGTGTCTTCATGCTTCTGGAGGCGATGGCGACGGCGTGGACCACTGATAGGGATCGCGAGGTACGCGATGTCATCAACTGTTCCTCACCGGTCGCTGATGGGCATTTCGGCCGGGTCACGGAGGCCGTGAGTGGCATGGGTGCCGAGGAACCGCAGAACCCCGTGCGCATCCTGCTCCATGAGATCGGCGACAGTAGCGATCGTCCGATCTGGCAACGGCAGAGCACGCTGTACTGGACGCTTTGGGCTTGCGACCTCGAGAACGCGGTGGCGGGGCTGACACAACTCCTCGATCATTGCCGGTCGACTGGGGTGATCGGGGTGCTGCCACGGGTTTGTCTGCACCTTGGCCGAGGTCACCTCTTTCTTGGGCGGCACCGCGATGCGCGGGCCACATCCGAAGAAGGCCTCAAGATCGCTAAGGATACCGATCGGCCACACTTCGCGGCACATCTGTCGGGGCTGCTGGCATGCGTGGCGGCGATCGAAGGGGACGAGGCCGGCTGCCGGGAGGCGATCGGTGATGTGCTCGTCGGCGAGCCGACCGAGCGCGGTATTGAGTCCCGATACGCGATGGACCTGCTCGACCTGGGACTCGGCCGATACGAGGCCGTGGTGCATCGGATGGCGGAGACACTGCACGATCCCGCCATGTATCTGACGAATACGCTGGTCAACCAGGTCGAAGCGGCGGTGCATGCCGGTCGGCGGGACCTGGCGAAAAATGCCGCCGCCCGCTTCGGTACCTGGGCCGAGGTCGCCGGCCGCCCCTGTGCCGAGGCCATGGAGCTGCGCTGCCGGGCTCTTCTGGCCGATGGTGCCGAGGCCGGACGTTTGTACGCGCGAGCCGTACAACTACATCGAGAGGACCGGGCGCAGCCGTTCGAGCGAGCGCGCACCGAGTTGCTTTATGGGACGTGGCTGCGACGGGACCGGCGCCGCAACGACGCGCGTGAGCCACTGCACTCGGCCCTGGAAATCTTTGAACGGCTCCGGGCCAAACCATGGGCCGAGCGGGCCGGCGCAGAGCTACGGGCGGCGGGCGAGGCGCGCCAGGCCCAAGCTGCCGCCCCGGATCTCCTCGACCGCCTCACCCCGCAGGAGCTCAACGTCGTGCGGCTGGCCGCGAAGGGGCTGTCCAACCGGGACATCGGCGCCCGGTTGTTCGTCAGCCCGCGGACCGTCGGCTATCACCTCTACAACGCGTATCCCAAGCTCGGCGTGGCCTCCCGGACCGAACTCATCCGCATGCTTCTGCCCAGAGATTAGGAAGGTCAGGGCGTGAAGGCGGTAGCCGGCCTGATCGAACCCGGGCTTCCGGTCGCCGCCGTTGTGTTCTTTCTCGGGTTCTAGGCGGGGTGTCTCAGGCATCGGCCCCGCGTACCCGGCATCGGCCCCAGCGTGCCTCGAGGCCCTGCCCACGGAGCGAACGGCTGCGACCGTCCCGGATCGGCAGCTGCGTCCAGATCCCAATCGCGACGGCCATGCGCTCGGGGATGGCGGTGCCGTAGATCTTGTACACCTGGTGACCATCCACCCGCCATACCACGGTCGAGCCGGCCCGATCGAATGTGATCTCGCACTCCCGCAGCCGGGTGAAGTCTTCGTCGAAGTCCTCATACGGCGACTCGGCTACGTGCACGAACGGATCGTCCGTTCCCATGAGGTGCTCGTGCATCGCGAACACGCGGGTAGCGGTCCCCGCGATGCTGAACACGGACCTGAGGTCGGTGACCTGGAAGTCGGCCATGCCCAGCCGATAGTCGCCAGGGTCCCCGCCGATGTTCTTGACCGCCAAGTCGGTAGCGAACGTGACCGGGCGATCTGGCGGCAGCTCGAACTGCCGCGTCGTGAGCTTGAAGTACTTGGCACTGTCGGCGGGTTGGAACGTGTCGCTCGACACCGAAAAGCGGGGGATCCTCACCCGCACCACACCACCACCGACGGCCACCTCTGTGTTCGGATCCTGCGCGGTATGCTCGCCGCCCGTTGGGACCGGCAGGCTGACCGTCCTCCACAGAGCGGGGTCCAGGTCCGGCCCTTTGAACTCGTCATAGGTCACGAAATCATCGCGATCCGCCTGTGTCACTGCTTCCACCTCCGAGCGGATCGGGGAGGGCACCTCGCCATGATCAGCCTCCTCTTCGTTGCCAGGATCAGCATTGCTTTGTTCGATGGACGCTATGATCCTTTGGGTCAATCCGGCATCTGCCGCGTGACTGGGTAGCTCTCGGGGTGCGGGCGATGCGGAAGGCCATGACGTCGCGGGTGCGCCCGGAGCCCAGCCGGTTGACGATCCGGACGCGGCCGCCGGCCGGGACGCGCGAGAAGTCGATGATCACGTCGTGGCGTTCGGCCGGCGCGATCGGCAGCAGCCGGTGCGTGACCGGCGCGGCGAGCAGCCCTTGGTCGGCGCCGGTCTGGACCAGGTCCAGCCGGCGTCCGTCGTCGCCGACCGCTTGGAGCGCGTAGTGGCGGGCGTTGGAGGCGTTCAGCAGCCGCAGCCGGTAGCGGGCCGCGTCGACCTCGTGCACCGGCCACGGCGCGCCGTTCACCAAGATCACGTCCCCCAGGACGCCGGCGAGATAGGGCTCGCGAACGCCCGGCCGCTCCCGCAGCACAGACCCGAGCGCAGGCCCGAGCGCAGACCCGGGGGCGGGGTCGAGGGCGGGGTAGTCGAGGCTCCCGTCGGCGGCGAACGCCCGGTCGGCGAGCACGAGCGGGAGCTCGCGCGGCCCGGCGGGCAGGCCGAGAGCCTCCTCGGCGTCGTCGCGGACGATCTGCAGCCCGGCCAGGCCCCGCCAGATCGCCGGGCCGGTGAAGTCCATCCGGTGATCGTGATACCACAACAGCGCCGGCCGCTGGTCCATCGGGTAGGCGTAGTCCCGCCTCAGCCTGGCCGGCACCGCCCGCGGGTCGCGCCCGCCGTGCCCGGGACCGGGCCCGCCGCGGCCGTCGTGCCCGTTGTGCCCGTCGTGGCCGTCGTGGGCGGCGTCCGGCCAGCCCTGGGGCAAGACCAGGTCGGTGGGGTATCCGTCGGAGGCCGCCGGGCTGTGTCCGCCGTGCAGGTGCACCACGGTCGGCACGGGCAGCTCGTTGCGATGGGTCACGATGATCGGCCGGCCGCGGCGCGACTCGATCGTCGGCCCCGGGAACGTGCCCCCATAGGTCCACAGCCGCGTCCGGATGCCGGGCAAGACCTCCACCGCCGCCTCGCGCTGGGTGATCTCGTAACGGTCGGCCCCGCCCGAGCCGCCGGCCGGGGCCAGCACGGCCGGGATCGGCAACGGCACCTCGAACGCCGGCGGCAGCGGCACCGCGCTGCGCAACTCGGCACCGGTGAACGACGGGCGGCGCGACAGCGCGGCCGCGCCCGACAACCCGCCGGCCGCCATCAGCCCGAGCGCCCCGCCGATGCCCAGCACCCGGCGCCTGGCCAGGCCACCCACCCGACCGCCCCGGCCGGATGGGCCGTCGAGTTCCTCACCCATCGCCGGCCTCCTCCAGCTTCGGCTCCTCCACGGTCTGCGCCCGCGCGCGCGGTGGGTGCGCTCACCGCCGCAGGGGCCGGCGCCACACCGCGATGAACAACACCACGAGCCCGGCGACGATCATCACCCCCAGCGGAAGGTGCAACCACAACGCGCCGTCCAGCCCCGCCACGTACTGCACCGTCTCGGCCGCCACCACCGCCACGGTGACCACGAACGGCCAGGCCGGGCGCAGCCGAACCCAGACCACCACCGCCACGATCACCTGCAGATAACCGGCAGACGTGACCACATCCGCACCGACCGCATGCCACAGCAGACCATCAAAATCACCACTCAAAAACACACCGGCGAACACCGGCTGACCGACGACCGCCACCGTGTGCACGCTCACAACGGCACGCAGCACCCACCCAATGGGCCCCGTCCGATGCCCGGCATCAGATCGCGCCAGTATGGCCGGGCGGAGCTTGTTGATCAACAAATCCAGCCGAGCGGTGTGTTCCCGGGCGAGCCGTACGGCGTCGGTCACGACTTCCTACCTTCCTTCATGGGTTGATCGCGGCGTTCGTAGGCTTGTAATCGCCCAGGGTGCCGGGTGTGGCTGTCACGATTCTGCAACTGGTGCGGCTCTGGAGGATTGGCCGCACGGCTCCGGCCGCTGATCGGGGTGTGCGATCTGATCACTGTGCAGGGACCGACGCCGGGAAGACCCGCCACCACTGACCTCCACCGCCCGCACCGTCCGAATGTGAACCAGTGGGCATCCTGACCGCGTTCCGGGCCAGAGGTCACGCGGGGTCACCCGGTGAAAGGCTCGAGCCCGAAGCGGCCCGACGCCACAAAGACGTACAGAGCGAGCAGGATCATGGGCAGTACGATTGCCTGGCTCTCGTGACGGCGGAGGTGCGTGATGATCGCGCCGACCATGAGCAACGCCAGGCCGACCGCAGCCAGTGGCACCAAAACCGGTGCGATGCCAAGCACGGCGGGCAGAATCAGGCCCACCGCACCCAGGATCTCGAGGGTGCCGATGGCCTTGACCGTGTTGCCGCTGCAGTCTTCGATCCATCCATAGCCGGAGGCAGCCAGCTTCTCCGCAGGCTGGATCAGCTTCCTGGCGCCGCTGGCCAGGGAGACTGCGGCGAGCAGTCCCGCAACCACCCAAAGAGCGATGTTCATTTCGGTGTCCCCTCGCCGGGTTGTGAGCGTCGTTGGTGTGGAAGCCGCGGAGGTGATCGGCATCGATGTCGGCACAGTCCGTGATGTCTGTTCCGGCCGTTGATGATCCTGTTTGCGGGAGCGACCGCGGGCAGGTGAAAGCCGGGGCGCGGTGGACCGGATCCCTGCCGGATCTCAACCGGATTTCAGGTGTCGGAGTGTTGTGGTGTGGCCGGGGTCACCGTCGTTTTTCGGTCGGGGGTTGTCGCCGGGCGGCGAGTCGGTCGGTGCTTTGGGTGGTCGGGGTGAGGAACCCGAGCCGGTCAGTGGTGAGGTGTCCTCGTAGCGGACTTCGTAGAGGCGTTCGGCGAATTTCCAGCCATCCGGGGTGCGCTGGTAGCGGTCGTGGTAGATGGCGTACATCATTGAGGAGCGGCCGTCGAAGGCGCGTCCGATCTCTGACATGTATGCCCGGCCGGTAGCGGTGTCGCCGTTGATCTGGATGGTGCCTGGGTGGGTGTTCTGTACGAGGAATTCCACGAACTCCGGCACGTTCCGGCCATAGGCGCGGATCGCCTCCTGACCGATCAGTTCGGCCGGGATGTTGGGCATCCGCAGTGCACCGTCCGGGGTGAACAAGGATGCGATGTGGTCGTAATCGCGCATCATCGTTCCGTCGGTGAACTCGCCGCGCAGTGCTTCGATCTCAACGCGGTCGGCGATCGTCTGAAAGTCGCTCATCGCTCTCCTGCTTGTCGCATCGAATCGGGTGCAGGTGGCCATCGGCCACTGGGGCATGGGCGTTGGCCCTTCGCCTTCCAAGCTTGGAGGTCCGGCGGGGGCGGTTCATCAGTCGGATGACTGGGCTCGAGTAGCCTCCGGCTTTCGTGTGCCCAGCAGAGCAGGAGGTGAAGCCGTGACGTAGCGAAGGATCAAGCGGGGCTGTTCATCACTCGTTGATGAACTGATCACGGCCGTGTGGGTGCCAAGAACTCGGCCGCCCTATGCGACCTGCGCGTACTCGTGGATCAGCCCGCCGAGGCGGTCACGTCGGATGACCTTGATGTCGTCCTCGACCGGGTCGGGAAGGGCTCGCAGCGGAGCGGCCTGGCCCAGGGAGCGATGTGGGCGATGCTCGCTGAAGTGAATCTCGTAGGTGGCCAGCACACGTCGTAAGTGGTGGGCGTTGACGATGATGATCCGGTCGAGGAGTTCTCGGCGCAGGCTGCCGATCCAGCGTTCGGCGAAAGCGTTGGCCCGCGGAGCGCGAGGTGGCGTCTTGAGGATGCGGATGCCCCCGGCCGTGAAGATCTCGTCGAACGTCGCGGTGAACTTGGTATCCCGATCGCGGATGAGGAGCCTGAACTCTTCCGCCCTGTCCCTCAACTCGATCATCAGGTTCCTGGCCTGCTGCGCAACCCACGGCCCGGCTGCAGCCCGGCCGCCTCGCCACGGCGCAGCCCGCGCAAGGTGATCAGCCGGTAGAGAGCGAACAACCGGTCTCGCCGGGTGAAGCCGAGGAAGACCGAAGTTCGCACGGCGGTCCACACCATCACCCGCGACGGCCTAGGAGAACCGACATAGACCGCGATCGGATCGACCCGCTTACCATCGCGCAGCCGCCGGATGCGGTCCCTGTACGCTTCATGATCCAGGCGCCATTGAGCGAACCTTCCTTCGGTCCACACCACTGGCTTGGGCCGTACGGCAGGCGGTAGCTCAACAGCGGCGGCGGGGTTGAAGTCCAGCAGCCGGTCCTGCTTGATCGCCACGTTAAGGGCGTGGCGCAATGTAGCGCGGATGCGATGCATCGTCGATGGCCCGACCGGACGCCGGTAGCGAACCCTGGCCTGGCGGGCCGGGTCACCGCTGCCCCGCTCGGTGGCGATGACCTCGTTGAACTACTCGATCGCGTCGAACATGCCCGCGATGTCGGAGACCCGCAGCCGATCTAGCCGGATGTCTCCGAGGTACGGGTTGAGGTAGAGGCGGACATGCGACTCGTAGGCGCGCCGGGTGGTGTCATCCAGGCCCCGCTTGCGCTTCATGAACTCCTGCAGCCATTCGACCACCGTGACCTGCCGGTTGAGGTCCTGATGCGTACGAACCTTACGCCGCACCTCTTCCATGTCGGGCAGCCTCTTGGTGTCCTTGAGCACCGACAGCATCAGTTCGGTGATCTGCCGTCGCACTCGCGCGTCATCATCGAGAGCCAGCAGGCCGCGGGCATGGTCGAGTTCGGCTTCGGCGTCCTCCATGGAGGCGAAGCCGCTTCTCCGGAGTGGACCACGCCGACGCCCGTCAGCGTGGGCGGGCAGCTCCAGCTGATAGGCCCACTTGCCGTGGGTGCTGCTCCAGCGCGCGCCATTGCCGCCGACCCGGCGCAGCTTCGGACATTTCTTGCCGAGCTTCTTGCCGCTCTGGGGACCTCCCCCCGCTTGGTGGACACGCTGATACTGGATCTTGCTTGATCCAGAGGAAGCGAGACACCGCCGATGGCGTTGAAGGACTACTCGGACGAGTTCAGGGCCGATGCCGTGGCCTTGTACGAGTCCACCGAGGGGGCGACCTACAAGGGCATCGCCGCCGACCTGGGCGTGAGCCGGGGCAGCCTGCGCGAGTGGGTGCTGCGGGCGCGCGAGAAGAACGGCGTCGCGCCGACGGCGGCCCGGGCCGCCGCTCGGTCTGCCGCGCCTGGCCCGTTGCCGGCCGAGGGCGATGACGCGGCCGCCGAGCGGATCCGGGAGCTGGAGGAGCGGGTCCGCCAGCTGGAGGCCAGCGAGCGGAAACTGGCTGCCCTGGAGAGCACCGCGCCCGGCATCCACATGGTGATCATCGACCTGAAGGGACCGGCACGGGCGACGTCAGCCTGATGGTCAGCACGTTCGCCGACCTCAGCGCTGCGGTGACGGCCGACGGCGCCGCGCACGGCCGTCGCCGTCCGGGGAGTGGGGCTAACTCGCGGGCTTGGCGCAGGCGGCCACGATGTAGCCCTTCTTGCCGTTGTAGCTGACGTACTCCCATCGGTTCCAGGTCCGGCCGCACATGGTGTACTTGCTGCCGGTCACCCCGTAGTCGCAGTTGTACACCTTGCCCTTGGGAATCCCGCCCACGGGGTTGCTGATCAAAACCGTGGACTCGTAGATCGTCAGGTTTTTCGGCGCCTTGCCGCGGCCGCCGAACCGGCAGTAAAAGCGAGCGGAGGTTGACGCGGTGGAGGTTGACGCGGTGGAGGTTGACGCGGTGGAGGTTGACGCGGTGGCCGCCTGCGACGAGGCCCCGGCGGGCCCGGCTGTCGTGCTCACACCGGCCGCCGCCACCACCGCCACGGCCATGGCGCCCAGCGTCTTCCGTACTCGCATGACAAAGCTCTCCACGACCAGATAGGGGACATGACTCCTTGGCTGTCCAAGCATGCCGAATCAACATCCGCCATGTCGTTAACTGACAGTCCACAGATGCTCAGCGATGCCTGCACTGCGGCGCGCGAGTCGACGCCCCGGCCGGGACCTCCAGCCGTCTGGCGATCGCCGCAGGCAGCTTCCGCACCCGCTCGGCCACCCGGACCTCGTTGGTGATGGCGCCGGCGACCAGGTCGGCGACCATGACGCGGCCGTAGACGCGCACCTCGTCCACCTCGCCCGGTCGTAACTCGGCCGTTGCTCCCGCCGCCTGGCCGCGGCCGAGCGTACCCGGTACGGGCCGGCCCCCGACCTGCCGCCGCCCTGGCCTTCGTCCATCGGCCAGTGACCGTTCGGTCCCGCTCCCGGGTTGACGTTGAAGACCTGGAGGGTGTTTGCTCCCCCGGGACGTGATCAACAGCCCCGGTTGCCGATCTTGCCGCCTCGCGAACTACTTGCCTGACTCCCTGACTTACCACTCAACTGCCTCGGAGGTCATGTATGTCATCATTACGCACAGCTTTGATCGCCGCCGCGCTCACCCTCGCGATCCCGATCCCGGCCCAGGCGACAGCCGGTCCGGCGATCACCATCGAGAACGGCCGTACGCAGCCGGTCTTCTCCTATGCGGACGCCGTCCGCGAGCACGTGTACGTCGAGTCGCCGGTCGACAGCGATCTCGACGGCAACCTTGACAAGGTGCGGGTGGACATCATCCGGCCGAAGGAGTCCGGGCCGGGGCTCAAGGTGCCGGTGGTCATCGACGAGAGCCCGTACTACGACAACTCGGGTCGCGGGAACGAGTCGGAGCACAAGGCCTACGACGCCGCCGGAAATGTCACGAAATTTCCGCTCTTCTATGACAACTTCTATGTGCCTCGCGGCTACGCCGTCCTGAACGTCGACATGCTCGGCACCACCCGGTCGGAGGGTTGCCCGGACATCGGCGGCAAAGCTGACGTGCTGGGCGGCAAGGCGGTCATCGACTGGCTGAACGGTCGTGCCAGGGCGTTCAGGGCCGACGGCAGCGCGGTCGTGGCGGACTGGACGACGGGCAAAGCCGCCATGATCGGCAAATCGTACGACGGCACCCTGGCCAACGCGGTCGCGGCAACCGGGGTGGAGGGTCTGGAGACGATCGTGCCCATCTCGGCGATCAGCTCCTGGTACAAGTACCAGCGTTCCAATGGCGTCGTCTACAACTACGACTACGCCGCCGGGCTGGCCAACCACGTCGACACCGACCCCGAGGCCAAGTGCCAGCAGGTACGCGACAGGATGGACGCCGAGGACGCCGACGACACCGGCGATTACAACGACTTCTGGTCCGAGCGCGACTACATCGGCGGCCTGCTCGGAGACGTCTCCAAGGTCAGGGCCAGCGTCTTCGTCGTGCACACGGTCAACGACCTCAACGTCAAGCCCGACAACTTCTCGACCTGGTGGAAGGCTCTGGCCGACAGGAGCGTGCCGCGCAAGATCTGGGTGGGCCAGACCGGACACGTGGACCCGTTCGACTTCGAGGGCCGCAGAGGGCTGTGGGTGGACACGCTGCACCGCTGGTTCGACCACTGGCTGCACGGCGTGCGCAACGGGATCACCGGCGAGCCCCGCGCCGATGTCGAGGTCAGCCCGAAGCAGTGGATCACCCAGTCTGACTGGCCGGCGCCGTCCGCGCTCAAGACGTCGCTCTACCCCGCCGCCGACGGCTCGCTCGGCTCCAAGCCCGCCGCGGCGAACAGTGCCGCGTCCTTCAAGGACGTCGCCATGAGCGAGACCGACATGGTGGCCGACGTGGGCACGGCGAACCCGGGGCGGGTGGCGTTCACCACCGGCGAGCTGTCGCAGGACCTGCGCCTGTCCGGCACTCCCACGGCCGACCTGCGGGTCAAGCTGGACAAGCCCACCTCCAACCTGACCGCGCTGCTGGTGGACTTCGGCGAGGACTCCCGCGTCGACTGGCGTACCAACGAGGGCATCACCGATCTCGCAGAGGAGGACTGTCACGGGGAGAGCACCGCAGCCGACGACGCCTGCTACCGCAAGGTCGTCACGAACGTGACCACCCGCCCGCTGGAGATCGTCGCCCGAGGCTGGATCGACGTGCAGAACCGCGACTCGCTCAGCCAGGCCACGCCGCTGCCGCCGGGCACCTACGGCACGGTCACGTGGCTGACGCTGCCGCAGGACTACACCTTCAAAAAGGGACACAGGATCGGCCTCGTGCTGGCCGGCACCGACTCCACCTACAGCGATGAGACCGGCACCGGCGCGAACGTCACCGTCGACCTGTCCAGGAGCAGCGTGAGCGTGCCTCTCATGCTGGGCACACCGCTGGTGGACGTCCCGAAGGACACGACGAAGTTCCGCGGTCCCGGGAAGCTCGACCTGCCCAAGCCGGACACCACGTTCCGGTTCTTCTAGATCGTCAGCGGAAAGGGGCAACCCTGCACCTGCCGGATCCTGGCCGCCGCCCTTCGCACGCGTGCGGCCAGGCCGGCACCGCCCTCTGCTTCCTGGCCGACCGCTCCCTTTCTCGCGGCTCGCGGCCATCCCCTTAGAGGGCGGAGCGTTACAAGCAAGTACATTGAGGCATGGCTTGACACAAACGCTGGTGACTTTTGATCCGTAGGTTCCGGGTTCGAGCCCCGGGCGCCCTACCACCCTTCACCCTTCTGACCGGGGCTTTTACTTTCTCCCCATCGCCGGAGGGGTTCCTCGAACCCTCATGGGAGACCGAGGGGAGACCGGCAGTTTCGGACGCCATCGCCCGCGGCACGATCGCCGCGCTCGCCTCGGCAGCCTCATGCGCCAGCTCCGGCAGCGGCGCCGTCCTCGTGCGTGAAGATCCGCCCGGTATCGGTCCACGCCGGACCCCACTCCAGACGTTCGGCGTTCTGCCGGACACGATGCTCTATCAGGACAGATACCGTACCGGTGTCGAGCGCGATCACACCGTCGCTCGCCTCCGTCTTCGGCTCACCCTCCTCGAACTCCCACCCGACCTGCACCAGCTGCTTGGCCACGGCCAGCGTGCGTTCCTCGACGTCGAAGTCCATCCACCGGGCACCGCATCCCTCACCACGGCGCAGCCCCCGAAAAGCGATGAGGTGGAACAAGGCGTACAACCGCTGCCGCACGGCGACGTCGAGGAAGGTGCCGAGCTGGATCGGCGTCCACACCATCACGGGCGAGGGCCGTAGCTCGAGGCTCTCCCAGACTCGTACGGCGCTGACCTTCCTGCCGCCCTTTTCCGCCCGTACGGCCTCCAGGCGTTCAGCGAATTTGGCGTTGAACGTCTCCACCCGCAGCTTGGTCGACACCAGAGCCCTTGGCCCCTTCACCTTGTCCAGCTTGACGACACCGGCATTGTTGACGCCGATGATCTCCTGCCGTACGGCATCGCTCAGCACGGTGCTCAGCGTGGCCCGAATCCGCTGCTTCGTGGCCGGCCCGGTGATCCTCTTGCCTCGCACCGAGGCCCGCACCGCCGGGTCTTCCGACGCCCGCGCCTCCAAGATCGTCTCGTTCTTCTCATCGATGCGGGTGAACACCTTCTGCAGGACTGACACCCACAACCGGTCCATGCGGACGTGGGCGAAAACCTCTTTCAGGTGCTCCTTGTAGTGCGAGCGATAGCTCCTGAGCGTCGTCTTGCGGATGTCTCCGGTCCGCTCGTGCTCGGCCATGCAGCTTTCGAAGAAGTCACCGAACAGCATGGAGCCAAGGCGTTGGCCGTCGTTGTGCCTGCGGCGCAACTCGTCGTGATCAGGCAGCGGCGCCTGCTTCCGGTGCGCCGCCTCGACCATGTCCAGGATCTCCATCCGAGCCTCGTGACCTTCCGGCCCGGACTCGGGGATGTCGAGCAGGCGCCCCGCCTTGTCGTAGAAGCGATCAGTTCGGCTTCGCTCTTGAACCCGCTCAGGCGCAGGTAGACACACTTCCCGTCGGGTCCGGCGGGCAGTTCTTCCTTGCCTGCCCAGGTGCCGTGGTTGGGGTTCCAGGAGCCGTCCTTGCGCCGCAGCTTGGGGCACTTCTGGCTCAGCTCCTTGTTGTTCTCATCCCGACATCTACAGCGTTTGAACCCATTGCCTCTTATCAGTACTCACCTCACACCGGTTTCGCGATACACGCCGCCCATCCTCTTGGCGTCGCGGTAGTCCTCCACGGTTACCCCGAGCTGGGCAGCCAGCTCTTCTACGGGTTTCTTGGGCTCGTTTCCTTGCCAGCGCAGCGCCCCCGTACAGGGCAGGCAGGTCGGCCTCGGAGCCGGAGGCGGTGAACACGACCTCGTGCGGCCGGGCCGAACAGGGCGGCCACCTGACCTCGGGCATGCTCCCGTGCCGCGCGGGGTCCGTTTACCGTAGGAGTGGCGGCTGGAGGGGTTGCCGAACAGGTCGCTCAGGTGCGCCCGCCATCGCCTCGCTCACTCGGGGGTCGACGGGGGTGGTGGCGTTGTAGTCGAGGTAGACCGGCCAGCCCCGAGGGCGGGACCGGGTGCCACGTCCGGCCGGGCATGCCGGTGCTACTGCCTCGACGGGCAGGTCGGCCAGCCACCACTCCAGCATGCCGTCGCTGAGCCGGATCGCCCGGCGGCCACGGTCGGTCAGCAGCCGCATCGCGTCGTAGGCGAGCACTCGCCGCAGCAGTACACGACGATCTCGACCTCGGCCGGCAGTTCGCTGATGAACCGTCGGCCAAAGCGGCCTGGACAGGTCAGACCACGCCCGCGGCGGCGTGGGTGCCATGCGTCATCATGAACGTGACGTGCTTCGCCATCGTCTCAGGTGGGATCGCGAAGTCGACGGCCACCCACCAGGACAGCACCGAGACCAGCGCACCTGCTCCGAACGCTGAGATCATCTGGTCGGGGACGGTGCCCGCGACCTCCCGGGTTAACTTCGCCAAGCGTGACAGGCTCCGCTCGGCGAGCAGTCGTTCAAGTATGGGCTTGAACGGTAGCGCCGCCTCGCCGTGGAACGCGAGCCGGTAGAACGTCGGCTCGCTGGCGACGTGGGCGAACAGAGCGGCGATGTGCTCGGGTGGTATTCCGTGCGCGGCCTGCTGGGCCGTCTCGTCGGGGTCGTCCTCCAGCGTGGCCGAGAGGGTCTCGAGCATTTCTTCGGCTCCACGACGGGCGAGGTCCTGCTTGTCGCGGTAGTGCTTGTAGAACGTGGTGCGGTTGACCATGGCGCGCCGGCAGATCTCATCCACCGTCAACTCATTGAACGGTTTGTTCGCCAGCAAAGCGAGAAGCGCCCCCCAGAGCAGCTTGCGAGTCCGCCGAACTCTGAGATCCATGACGTCCCTTCAACAAGTTGTTCAACAGTTCAGATCAGTTGGATGGATAAACAACAATATAGCCAATCTTGTCGCCAATCTCTATTTGATACAACGAGAAGAGGCCGATTAGCATGGGAATACGACGAAACATGTCGCCATCTCTAACATCGGGAGGGTATCCGTGGGAACCATGACCGGCCGGGTGGCCATCGTCACCGGGGGCGCGTCGGGGATCGGCGCGGCGGCGGTCCAGGGCTTCGTCCGACGTGGCGCGGCGGTGATCATCGCCGATCTCGACCCTGTCGGAGGCGAGGATCTCGCCTCCACTCTGCGATACGACGGCCACACGGCCGTGTTCATCGAAACCGACGTCTCGCGTGCCGACCATGTTGAGCGCATGATCGGGAAGGCCGTGAGCACTTTCGGGCGGCTCGACTATGCGGTCAACAACGCAGCCACGGGAGACCAAGGCTTCATCGCAGACGCCGACGTGGAGTCCTGGGAACGAGTCGTCGCAGTGAATCTGATCGGGACATTCCTCTGCATGAAGCGTGAGCTGCACTGGATGGCGAAGGCAGGCAACGGTGCCATCGTGAATGTCGCGTCCCTCGGTGGCCTGAAAGCATCGCCGACACGCTCCGCCTACGGCGCCTCCAAGGCGGCCATCATCCACCTGACGACCACGGCCGCGAACGAGTACGGCCAGGCTGGAATCCGCGTCAACGCTGTGTGTCCCGGGTGGACCAAGACGCCGGCCCTCTCTCTCAGTGCACGGTCCGGCGGGATCGGCGAAAAGCGAGCCGGCCTGCTGGACGCTCTCGTACCGCTCGGCCGGTATGCCTCTGCTGATGAGCAGGCAGAGGCCATCGTCTGGCTCTGCTCGGAGGCCGCATCGTTCGTCACCGGCCAGGCCATAGCCGTCGACGGAGGAGCGAGCGTGCAGCTCATGAGCGCGCCGGCGTTGCCGGGGCGGCACTGATCCCGGCTGTTCACACCCGTTGATCGGGAAACTGGTGTACGCCGCTTACGATCGTGTCCTTCGCACAGGCAGAGCGCTGGTCGGTATGCCGAGGGCCAGAGCGAGGTGGAACGCGGCTTCGTATCCGTGGATCTCGGTGTGCACGCCCCCGGCTACTTGGCCCACGGCGGTTGCGGCTGGCCGCCTGTGCAGAGGAGGATCATGGTTCAGCCTCTCGTCGCCGCTCTCCGATGCCCGTGGCACGGCTGGATGTGAACCGCGCGGGGTTTGATGGAGACCACGCCAACCACAAGACCTTCCACGGTCGCAGACCGGTCAACGGGAAGATCGGGCTGCCCGTGCCCATGGCGGTGAAACCGCCTGGTAAAGGCTACGCAGCACGGCGCGCAGGTCGTTGTAGTCCTGGCGAGATAGGTTGTGTGCGAGAGCTTGTGCTGCCTGTGCGGTGCAAAGCGCTCCACCCACGAGCGGCCGGAAAAGTCTACGACGATGCGCGGATGTTTCTTCAGCAGGCTGGAGACCTCCTGCACACCCCACGGAACGAAGGTGATATTAAGTGCCGCCAGGCGTTCGGTCGCTCACGGATCCAGGACAGGCGCCAGACCGTGGTTGTACGGCATCGCCTCGCATCCGATCCCCCGTGCCGTAGCGAACTGTTCAGGTCCACAGCCCGCTGCGGCACACCGGGCCTGGCTTGACCCTTCGCGGTGATCTGTCCTTGCCGGTCGGCACAGCTTCCTGGCCTTCGATATCGAGATTCGTACCTAAACCACCGCACGGAACTACGGAGAACGAGACCGGCCCAACTGCTCTCCCATAGGCGCACGATCGCCGGGGTTGGATCAAGGTTGCCTCGTTCGTCCGCCATTCGGGTGCTGGCCAGTCAGTTCACAGCCAGTTCAGGGATGGGGCATCCCAGATGCATCGGGATTGTCCACCATCTCACGCCTCTCACGCGTGATCCGTTCGCGCCCCCACTCGCCCAGCGGTTTGAGAGCGGTATTGAGGGTTTGCCCGAACTCGGTGAGTGAGTACTCCACCCGCGGTGGCACCTCGGCGTAGACCCTGCGGTTGACGAGTGTCAGCGGAGTCGTCGAGGGTGGCGGTCCGGGCGAGGATCGTGCTGGCGTGTGCGAGGTCGGGAATCAGTACTGCGCAGGTGGCACGGGATCTGGGCCTTGCGGAGAGCACGGTGCGCAAGTGGCGTGCGGCTTTTGCCCGGGGTGGGCTGGAGGCGCTGGCCGACGACGTGCGCACGGGGCGGCCCAAGGAGGAGCTGACGGTGTCGGAGGACCAGCGGGCGGTGCTCCAGCGGTGGGCGCGGGCCAAGTCCGCGCAGGTCATGGCGCTGCGTGCGAAGATCGTGCTGGGGTGTGCGGACGGCAAGGACAACAAGCAGATCGCTGCCGAGTTGCGGGTACATCCGGACACGGTGTCCAAATGGCGCCATCGGTTCTGAAACTACGACTGGATGGGTTGATCGACGAGCCCCGTCCGGGCCGCCCGCCGTCGATCAGCCTGGACCAGATGGAGCGGTCTGCCCTACCGCACGGCGGGTTCGGCGAGCGGTCTGGAGAAACGGATCTGGCGTAATCCCGACACCGCGCTCCAGGCCGACTCAGCTCTTCAGGCTGGTCAGAAGCTACGGACCCACAAGATGGGTCCGGGTAGATGGAGGCTGGCTGACCTTGGACTTTCAGGGTGAAACGATTTCATCGGGGTGGCGTGGCTGCCAGTCCGTAATGCCGAGGCGCCGGACGATCTCTTGGATTGGCTGTATCTCCTCATCGAAGAACGTTCCGTCGCCGTAGCTGTAATGCTCGGCTGCCAGAGCGTCGGCGATGCGGCGCAATGTCGCAGCGGCGATGTCGTCGCCCGCTATCGGAGTGCTGGATTCCGCTCGGTGAGTGGGTATCGCGGTGAGGGGCTCGCCCGCGAGCACGGACGGAAGCGATTCATTCATCTCGCGAGCGATTCCGACGGTCCATCCCGGCCATGCCGCGTCCAGCCAGGACAGCAGCCAGGCACGTCCTTTCGAGGAGTCCTTTCGGGCCCATCATCTCCCCCGCACGAGGAGACGGGCCGAAGCAACGGGTCAGCGTTGAGTGCCTTACTGGCGAACGACCACAGGAAGACTCCCAGCACCAGGATCCTCTGATCCGCGTCGGCGGCGAACCATCCCTCGATCATGATCTCGTCCTGGGGCCCCGGGTCAGGGCCATCGAGGTAGCGTCGAGCGTGCGTTGGCCCTTGCCCCACAAACGCCGGGACGCCCTCGGCGCCGCCGTGTCGCGAATGCCAGTAGGTCATACGGCCCTCTTCGATCCAGATGGCCTGCAAGATGCTGCTCACAGTAAGTAATGATGCTGCTCCTGCCCTGGCGGGAGACCGAGCGCCGTCAACAGTGGACTCTGTGGCAAAAGCCGTGGTCTCTGTGCTATTTACAGCGCTGAAACGGGGCCTGAAGACTTTGATCTCGTCTTCAGATTCCCTCGAGTCAGACAGGAATCCCGTGCGTGCCAAGCTCCGCCGTGTCACCGTCATCGGCCTCGCCGCCCTCACTTTCGCCGGGTTCGGCGGTTTCACCCCACCCGCCGCCCAGGCAGCCGCCAGGAAGACGATCACGTTCCACTGCGGCGCGGGCGGGTTCGTGGGGCAGATCAAGGTCAACTATCAGGGAACCTGGAACGGCCGGTCCGTCGTGACCTTCATGTGGTACCGGATCACCCCGGCCAACGAGCGGCGCAAGCACAACATCAAGGTCGTGGACTACGGCAAGCGAGGGTCCACCGGCCCGGTCGTGGATATCGACAACGGGCTGTCGTACGGCAATGATTGGAACCCTCTGCGCTACAGCGCTTACGAGCGGACGCGCGGCAAGGTCCGAATCGAGTTCGTTTTCGACCGTAAGGGTCCCGACCCCAGGTGCAAGCAGACGGTCTAGTACTACAGCCTGATTTCGTGATGTTTGAGCCAACGTCTCCAGTAGTGGCTTGCTCGAACGCGGGTTTGGTGGGCGCGGCGGCGTTGGGGTCAGGCCAGTGCAAAGGTCAGCGGTCGGGTGATGGTGGCGGTCAGGTGTGCCAGAAGACGGCGGATTTCTGCTGGTGAGGCAGACCACGCCGCTCGGGCTATTGGGGCGTGCGCGGCGGTGACGGCCAGGTAAGCGTGGAGCATGGCCAGGGTGATGTGGCCGTGTCAGGCGTCGTAGCGTCGGACCTGGTAGTGGTCCAGGCCAGTCTTGTTCTTGGCGCTCAAACTTCGACCTTAGGAAGCACCACCATGCCCGCCGATCGATCCGGCATCATCAGAGCACGTCTCGCTGGAGCGAAAGCCGCACGACCTGCGACTCCACCACGGCCACGACTGGCCGATCAACTGAGCGGAGGTTTCCGGTCTGCGCGGAGGTCGCTATGAAGGCATGGTCACGCTGGCAGGACTGGTTGATCCTGGCCGCCAGCCTCTACGCATTCTCTCGCCGCTCTGGAGCGAGGGCGAGAGAGGAGCCACCGGCACTCTACTCACCTTTGGGATCCTCATCGTCGGCACCTCCGTCGTCGCTCTCGCGAGACCGGCCATGGTGTGGGCGGAATGGGTAAATACCGTGTGGGGCGCCTTGATGCTCACCGCCCCGTGGGCGTGACGAGACCACCCCAACCTGGCGAGGCACCTACTAGAACATAAGGAGCAATCTACTCAAATTAAATGCCCTATTGGATGAACGCGCCGGACAGCTACGAACGGTCGTCTGCGTCTGGGATCCAGCGCGCCCGGATCTGTCAGGCGGTGTCCAGCGCGGCCCCGTCCTGCCACCTGGCCGTGCGTGTCAAAGGGCCTCGGACTGGTCGCGCACACCGGCGCCGCGGCGGCCCCGCCTGCCGGAGCGGCTATGGCCGCGGGCGATCGCGCTGATGCGCTCGGGGGTTACTCCCACCTGGCCGGCGATGTGGGTGTAACTCACCCCATCGCGCTCATGCAGCATGCGTACCGTCGTCTGCCGCTGCTCGCGCAGCCACCGCTGCAGCTCGGGGACGGCGGCGAGCGCCTCGGTCAGCCTCTTGACCCGCTCCACGCTGGCGGGCCCGTCGGCAAGATCCGCCAGGCATCGGAAAGGCTCGGGCAGTTCAGTTGGTTCAGGTACGGCGTTCATACCCTCGAAAATAGCGGGTACCCATCAAAAAATCTGCGCCTACCCACGCAAATTGATGGGTACCCATCAATGCGATGGTGAGCAGGTTGACAACTCAACAGAGGAGATCGAGATGACCGCCACCACCGAGCGCGTCGCCCAGGTCCAGATCTATCGCGGCTTCGAGACGATCGTCATCAACCTCGACACCTGCCAATACGGATACGAGGTCACCGCGACGCCTTCTACCGCACCTCCCACGGCGCGAACGTCGGCGATATCCACCGGCGGGTGTTCGTCGACAACGACAAGGGTCCCGGCCTCGACCAGGCCCGCGCCTACGCTAACGGCTACTACAGCCGGATGCGCGCCAAGAGGTGGGACAGGGTCCGGCCCCGCACGAAGTGACCAGCGAAGGGCCCGGCAGCAATGCCGGGCCTTCCCGCTTGGCGGTCGACACCTCGAGAGAGGCACACGGCATGATCTTGATCGAGCTTGAGCAGCACCGGCTGAGCCCGTGTCATGTTCCACCGCCCGTCTTGGGCCCGGCAATCGACCCGACTTGTCAGGGATTATATTGAATCTATGGCGCGTAAAAACTTCTCGCGGATCGCCGGTGTGGCCGGTCTTGGATTCGCGGTCCTGATCCTGTCCCTCAACGCCTTCCTGGCACCGGCGGGTCTACCCCTTCCCGGTGCTGAGATCGACGAGGTCATCGCCTTCTTCTCCACGCAGAAAGGGCTCATCGGCAGCACGTCGGCGCTGGCGCCCCTCACCTGGGTCACGGCGACCGTCTTCGGCGCGGGCGCTCTCATCGCCCTGTGGCGATCCGGCCGCGGACATGCCACGGCGTGGGCGCTGGTCGGGCTGGCCGGCATCCTCATGCAGAACCTCACGTTCACCGGCGTCATGGCCACCCGGCTCGCCCTCGCGTCGACCCCGGCGGGACACGACCAGGCCGTCTCCGGGCTCTGGGCACTGAACGAGGCGCTGTTCATCTTCAACGGCACCTTCCTGGCGCTCGCCCTGGTCGGCCTGTCCGCCGGAGGCCGGGTCGCCGAGGCGATTCCTGGCTGGCATGCCTGGATGGGGTACCTCGCCGCCGCGCTCCAGTTCGGCTCGGCCACTCTCAGTCCGCTGCTCATCGACGATCCCCAGAGTGTCGGCCTCCTCGGGCTTGCCGGCTGGCTGCTCTGGGCCGCCTGGATCGCCGTCTACGGCATCGTGCTGATCCGGCTGCCATCCGTCACTCAGCGCGGCGAGCCGCAGGGTTCGCCGACGGATCCCGGCGACAACCCGGCTGGCGGCGTGGCCGCGCACGCGTCCGCTCCGGCTCGTCGGCGGTCACGCTGAGCGCGGCCGGTGGGATGCCGTGGACGAGCACCTGGCGATGATGTCCGACTTCGCAACGGAGCACTGAGATGAGCAGAGCCGTACTCGCCACCGTCTGCCTGGCCTTCTTCATGACGATGCTGGACACCACCATCGTCAACATCGCGATCCCCGACTTGCAAGCCGGCCTCGGTGCCTCACTGGACCAGGCGTTGTGGGTGCTCAACGGCTACACGCTGGCCTTCGCCGGACTGCTGCTGACCTTCGGCCGGCTTGGCGACCGCTTCGGGCACCGTTCCGTGTTTCTCGCCGGCCTGGCGGTCTTCACCATCGCCTCGGGGCTGTGCGGGCTGGCGCAGGACCCCGCGCAGCTCATTGCGGTACGCGTGCTGCAGGGCGCCGGGGCGGCGCTGCTGATGCCACAGACGCTGTCGATCATCATGGCCGTCTTCCCGCCCGACCGGCGCGGCGCGGCCTTCGGCGTGTGGAGCGGCGTCGCCGGACTGGCCACCATCGCCGGCCCCGCTGTGGGCGGCGTGCTCGTCGACACCCTGACCTGGCGGTCGGTGTTCCTCATCAACCTGCCGCTCGGCGTGCTCGCGTTCGTGGCTGCCCGTATCGTCGTCCCACCGGGCGGCTCCCCCGGCCAGGGGCGGGCAGCGCTCGATCCGATCGGCGTGCTGCTGTCGGCGGGGCTGTCTGTGCTGGTGTTCGCACTCCTTGGAGGCGAGCCCTACCTGGCCGTTCTCGGCGGGCTCCTCCTCCTCGCCTTCCTGGCCCATCAGCGCTCGGCGCAGGACCGTACGCCCCTGTTGCCCTTCCGGCTCTTCCACGACCGCAACTTCGCGCTGATGAACGCCGTGCTGATGGCAGCCCTCTTCGCCACGGTCGGCCTGTTGATCGCCTACACCCTCTACCTGCAAGCGGTGCTCGAACTCTCACCGACGCAGGCGGGGCTGATGCTGGCACCGCCGTCGTTGGCTACCCTGATCATCTCGCCGCTCGCCGGCAGGCTCGCCGACCGGGTGAGCCCGCGGCTGATCTTCGGGCTCGGGCTGTCCCTCTTCGCCGCGGGGTTCGTGCTGCTGGCGCTGTTCAGCGACGGACGTACGAACGCCCTCGCGCTGCTCCCCGGGATGATCCTGTGCGGAGTGGGCGCGGGCGCGGTGTTCGCGCCCGCCAACACGCTGGCCATGCGGGAGGTCCCGCCGGAGCTCACCGGCGCGGCGTCCGGAGTGGTGAGCACCCTGCGCCAGGTCGGCACCGTGCTCGGCACGACCGTCGTCGGCGCGATCCTGCAAACCGAGACGAACCTGGTCCAAGTCCTGCCGGCCGCACTGTACACGGTGGTCGCCGTGCTTCTCGCCACGGCCGTGGCCGCCTGGTGGACCAGACGGCCGACGGTTCAGCACACCCCGATCTGAAAGGAACGGCAAGGAACATGCGCAGGAAACGCCTCACGGTCGCCCTCTGCCTGATCGCCATCGGGCTGGCCGGCCCGGTGACCCCGGCGTCGGCGACGCCCACGGCAAAGGTCTCCCAACCGGACCGGGGATTTCCGAAATTCGTCCAACTACCGGCGGACCAGGCGAACCACCCGTCGTCTCCCATCGAGTGGTGGTACGTCGTCGGGCACGTACAGGCAGGCGATCGACGCTTCGGCTATGAGGTCACCATCAACCGGTCGAGCGCCGGACCGGAGGTACACGCGGCCATCACCGACGAGAAGAACGGGGAGCACTACTCCACGGTTGAACGGTTCCCGGCGGAGAAGGTGAGCTTCTCGGCCTCCAAGCTCGACGTTCGTACGCCCAAGGCATCACTGACCGGCCCGATGGAGGCGATGACCCTCCAGGCGGCCCTCCCCGACGGCCGTATCGAACTCGTTCTGCGACACTCGGGACCGGCTCTGTACCCGGGCGGAACCGGGCTGATCCCCTTCGCCGACGGCCAGAGTCACTACTACTCACTGCCCCGCTTGAAGACCAGCGGACACCTCACCATCAAGGGAGACACCCACGCCGTTCGCGGCGAGTCATGGCTCGACCGGCAATGGGGCGACTGGGAATGGTCCAAGATCAAGCGCTGGACCTGGATGGCCGTGCGCCTCGGCAACGGTGACCGCCTCAACGTCTGGGACCTGGTCGGCACCGTCGACGAGAAGGCGTACGCCACGATCCTGCACCGCGACGGGCGCCAGACGATCGCGCCCATGGTCCCCCTCGTCAAGAACGCCGGCAGACACTGGCGCAGTCCCCTTACCGGGCAGAGCTATCCCACCCGATGGAAGGTGAAGATCCCGGGTCTGCGGGCCGATCTCACCGTACGGTCCCTCGTCACCGACCAGGAACTGGACATCCGCTACCCCGGCCAGCCCTCCGGGATGTACGAAGCGGACTCGGCCGTCACCGGCAGCTACGCCGGGCGGCCGGTGAGCGGACAGGCGTACGTCGAGCTGTACGGCGATTGGGCCCGCTAACGATGATCATTAACCACCCAGTCCGAAACTCGGCCGCCAACCGAAGTCCACGGATATCACGTTTCTGACGCACCAAGGAGCTCCTCATGACCGACACGCTGCCCACCGCCCGCGACACCTTGTTCGATCCACCCCGTGAGATCCTTGACGATCCGCGCCCGCTGCGCCGGCCGTCATCGACGTTTCTACGTCCGTGCCGGGCTCCCGCTGCCCACCTCCGGCCAGCCTCGTGCATAACGACTGGGACCCCTTCGCAGGGGATCGAAGCGTGGTGGGCGTCCTCCTCGGCTGCCCCGCCGGGCCCTGCCGGCTTTCTGGTCGGCGCGCTCGGGAATGGTGGCGGCGATGCCGCGCCGACGCAACAGGAGGCCTTGCCCGCGATGACGCGATATGGCGTGCAGCGTAGTCGGCCGTTCGCCTGAGGGGGCCCGCGGATGCGGGCAAGCACCTCCGGCAGGACGGTGCAGTCGTTAACTTGGCGCCCGGCGATGGACCTGCCCGACCCGGCGTGAGTCGCCGGCCGGAATCGTCAGAAACGGTAGTGCGCGACCGTGGTGCCCAGCCTGGAGAAGGCCGCGCTGAGCGCCGACAGGCGGGTCCACAGGCGCAGAGCCGTCGGGAACTGGTCGACCTCGGGCTCCCGGGTGAGCAGGATGTGCCGGATCAGGGTCAGCCGCGGGTTCCACCGTACGGGGTCGAGGCGGTCGAATCCGGGGGACTTGAACAAAGGGACCAGGAATTGGGTGCCGGAGTATCGCTTCGCGGCCCAGACGGTGAATCTGGTGTATACGTTGAACGCTACCTCCCCGCTGGGAAAGTGGCTGGTGAGACGGTCCAGCAGCGTGATCATCTCTTTCTGGGAGAGGAAGGGCAACACGCCGTCGGCGACGATCACGGCGGGGCGGTCGGCGGGGAGCGCCTCCAGCCAGCCGGGCTCGGTCAGGTCTGCGCCGATCGTGTGCGTGTGCGGCCGATCGGGGATGACCCGGTGCCGGGCGTCCACGACTTCGGGGAAGTCGACGTCGTACCAGTCAGCCGTCGGGGGCGGGTCGATGCGGAGGGCCCGGGTGTCGAGGCCGGCCCCCAGGTCGATGCCGATCGCGTGGGGATGGCGGGCGATGAACTGCTGCGCGATCTCGTCCAGTTTCTTGGCGCGGTGGGCGACGTCGATGGCCGAGGCCGCGCTCCAGCGGAGTTTGCGGTGGTCGTAGCCGGTCTTGCGGACGATCTCGTAGGCCCTCCGGTCGCCGAGTATGGGGCGTGGCAGGCGGCTGTCGAGCGCCCGGCCGCACAGCGTCACCCACAGGGTTTCCTGCAGCGGGGTCAGGGTGGGAAGGATCACTCCCATGATGTCCTCCAGGCTCAGGTGGTGGGCATGTCGCGTCGGGTGAATCCGGCCAGGCCGGCCGCGATGAGGGCCGCCGCGACGACGGTCATGACGATCAGTGGCGTGGCCGTCATGACCCCGCCGGGAAGTTTCGGTACGTGCTCGAAGACCGACAGGTCGATGACCCACTGGTCGAGCTGCAACTCCAGGCCGACCCAGCCGAACAACATGCTCACCATGGCCACCACGAACGTGCCGGCGACCAGCCTGGGCAGCAGCCCGTACAGGGCGAACGCGACCCCGGTGAACACCCACACCACAGGGAGCTGCACGAGAGCGGCGGCCAGGAGGCGGGACAGCTCACGGGCGACGTCGCCGGTGTTGAGGCCGTGCGCCAGACCGGCGGCCGTCCCGAAGGCGATCAACCCGAGCGCCGGGCCGAGCAGTATGAACGCGACGTGGCTGCCCGCCCAGCGCAGCCGGCGCACCGGGGTGGCCAGCAAGGGCTCAGCCCGCCCGTCGCGCTCTTCGTTCCTGAGCAGCAGCGCGGCCTGGATGGCGAAGCCGGCGCTGACCAGGCCGAGCATGGTCATCATGGGGGCGAGGAACTGGTCGACGAGCGTGCCGGGACCGCCGAGCCGGGCCAGCGTCTCTCGGGCCGCGGCGCTGTTGTTCATCAGCGTCCCAAGGCTCGCCGACATGGCGCCGCCCACGAGCCCGACCAGGGCGAGTCCGGCGAGCCTGCTGATCAGAGGCCCGCGGTGCAGCCGCCAGGCCAGCGCCAGCGGGCTGCTCAGGCAGGGTCCGGCGGCGGCCGGGCCCAGGCGGGCCTGGAGCATGCCGACGCCGAGGTCGCGCCGCTCCGACAGCGCCACGGCCAGCATGATCAGCGCCAGCATGGCGCCGGCCGCGAGCGCGAGCACCCACCAGCGTTCGCCGCTGTAGGGCCGCAGCGCCTCCGCCCAGCCGAGCGGCGTCAGCCAGGACACCCAGGCGGGCCCGTCACCGGACTGCGCGGCGACGTCGCCGACGCCGCGCAGGAGGATCGCGGCGCCAAGCGTGCTGATGCCGATGGCGCGCGCTCCGCCCGCGCCGGTCGTGAGCTGCGCCGTCACCGCGCCGATCGAGGCGAACGCGCAGGCGGCCACCGTGAACTCGAGTCCGAGCGCCAGGGAGCCGGCGGCGGGCAGACCCTGGCCGATCAGCGCCAGCGCCGTGCCCACGCCCAGGACGAGGGCGGCCCCGCAGGTGACGATCAGGGCGGCGGCCAGGTCGGCGTGCCGGGACACCGCGGTGGCCCCGACCAGTTCGCGCCGTCCGGCCTCCTCTTCCGTACGCGTGTGCCGGATGACCGTGAGCAACGCGAACAACGCGACCATGAACGTGACGAACCCCGACCGCCAGGCGACGAGCTCGCCGAGGCTGGATCCGTTCAGCACGCCGTAGGCGATGGTGAAGGCCCTGGTGTGGACGCTGGTCTCGTAGTAGTGCTGGCGGGCCTCGGCCGTGGGGTACGCGCCGGTGAACGCGCTGACGAACACCACCGGAATCATGCAGACGAAGGCCACCCACAGCGGCAGCAGCACACGATCGCGCCGCAGCACCAGGCGGATCAGCTTTCCCGTGCCGGCGAACGCGTTCATCGTCCTGCCTCCGCTTGCCGGGCCTTGACGTTCACGGTCGCGCGGTCGTAGTGCCGCAGGAACAGCTCCTCCAGCGTCGGAGGCCGACTGACCAGGCTGCGCACGCCGGCCTGGGTGAGGTGGCGAAGTGCGAGGTCCAGCGCGGCGGCGTCGACGCTGAAGCGTACCCGGCCGCCGTCGGCGCGCAGGCCGTGCACGCCCGGCAGCCCGGCCAGCCCCTCCAGTGGGGCGGCCAGCTCGGCGTCGATGGAGGTGCGGGTGAGGTGCCGCAGCTCGGCCATGGTGCCGGTCTCGACGGTACGGCCGTCGCGGATGATCGTGACGCGGTCGCAGAGCGCCTCGACCTCGGAGAGGATGTGGCTGGACAGCAGCACCGTACGGCCACCCGCGCGCCGCACCTCCTGGATCGTCTGCCGGAAGACCTCCTCCATCAGCGGGTCCAGGCCGGAGGTGGGCTCGTCGAGGATGAGCAGTTCGGCGTCGGAGGCCAGCGCGGCGACCAGGGCCACCTTCTGCCGGTTGCCTTTGGAGTAGGTGCGGCCCTTCTTGCGAGGGTCGAGGTCGAAGCGTTCGATCAGCTCGTCCCGGCGCCGCCGGTTCAGGTCACCGCGTAGCCGACCCAGTAGGTCGATGGCCTCGCCGCCGGACAGGTTGGGCCACAGGGTGACGTCGCCGGGCACGTAGGCCAGGCGGCGGTGCAGCTCAGCGGTCTGTGTCCAGGGGTCGCCGCCGAGCAGCCGGGCGGTGCCCGCGTCAGGGCGCATCAGGCCCAGCAGGATCCGGATCGTGGTGCTCTTGCCGGCGCCGTTGGGCCCGAGGAAGCCGTGCACCTCGCCAGTCCGTACGACAAGGTCGAGGCCGTTCAGTGCCCGTGCCGGGCCGAACGACTTGACCAATCCGGCCATCGAGATGGCATCTGTCTCAGTCATTATGGGTGTCCTTGTGTGGTGATGAGGAGCGGGCTAGAGATCGTCTCCCCGCTGGGCCTCCCAGGCGGCCTGGGCGGCTTTGAGCATGGTGTCGTCGGCGTACAAGCCGTGGGTGTAGATCTCGAGCATGGGCAGCCCGATGCGCCGCAGCACGTCGGGGCCCATCCGCTCGAAGCCGAGCGCGCGGGTCAGGGGTGGCGCTATGGTCAGCATTGCCAGGCTCACCAGCACGGTGAGCACGGCCAGCGCCCGCACGTCGGAGGACTGGCGCATCGAGCCGCCAGCGATCCCGTCCCGGAAGAGCTGCTCGGTCTCCTCTACCAGCGTGTTGACGAACGTGGTGGCCGCGGAGGAGTCCTCCTCGATCGCGCGCACCATGTACTGCACATGGAGGCGGTACTCCTCCGCGTCCGACAGATATTCCTGGGACAGATCCCGCACGCCGACCAGGTCAGCCGCGGTCCGCGCCCTCCTCACCAGGATCCGCAGGACGTGCTCGTCGCAGACGCTCCGCAGGTTGTCCTTGCTGCCGAAGTGCCGGATGACCAAGGCGGCGCTCACCCCCGCGGTGGCCGCGATGGCGCGCAGGTTCGTCTTCTGGAAGCCGTCGCGGGCGAAGTGCGCGATGGCGGCGTTACGGATCTTGGCCTGGGCGGTCAGATCCGCCGAAGGTGATGAACACACGTTTACTATAGTAAACGTGTGTTCATCACCGTGGCAACCCGCGGTGGTTCTGAAGGACGGCGATAGCCTTGCAGAGGTGGCCGGCTTTGGAGGGGCTGCAGCGTAGCTTCCGAGGATTTCCAGCTCTTCAGCTGGACGTTGGCTCGTTCGCCGTGTCCGCGGAGCTTGGCGTGGGCGCGGTTGGCCTGCTTGTGGGACTCGGGTTTTGTTCTTGCCCTTGTACGGGGTCCGGACCGGGCCTTCGGTTCCCTGATACGCCTTGTGGGCGGCGCTCAGATCGTGAGCTTTGCCCGGCAGCGCTCCGGAGGTCCACAGGATGGCCCCCGTCCGGTGTGGCGATAACCTGGATGTTCATGCCGTGCACGCGATGCTTGCCGGAGAAGTACGGCCGGTCGGCGGCGATGCAGTCGATGTGGATCAGCGTGCCGTCCTGGACCAGGTAGTGCAGCTGGTCTCGCTTCGCCTTGCGCAGTGTCTGACCGACCTTGGGCGAGCGAGCCGACAGCAGCGCGACCGTCTCCTCCGCATACCGACACGCGGTCGCCGTCGACACCCCGAACCCGGCCCCGAGTTCGGCGAACGTCTCGACCTTGCGCAGGTAGACCAGCACCAGCAGCGCCTGCTGCCGGGGTTGAGCCGACGCCAGAGCGACCTCATGGACTTACGGTGCCGCGCAGCCTCCCGCCGCGGTTTCGATGTCACCTTAAGCACTTCGACACGTCCACAAGGGTTCGGTTTTACTCGCCTTCACGATCCATACCTGACGCACTCATGGCGCGCCTTTTCCGCAACGCTCACCACCCCCGGCTCTTAACCGACGCAGCTTGTGTGTCGTGGACGCCGCGTTCCTTGGCCACATGCAACACCGGCCGCGGGCCGTCCAGCGGACGGCTTCGTCCTTGAACTCCTGGCTGAATCGTCGGTTACGCCCCGCCACAGCCTTCCCTTCCGGTTCTCCCTCAACCTTAGTTGGGGATGGGTCCGGAAGATCCGGGGCGCCTCAGCCAGACGCCCAGCATTGGGCAAGCCGATCGGCGCGGGTGCGCCTGTGCGAGGCGCTGGACCGGCCGTTTCAGGCATGGCTGTCCAGTGACCGACTGGCGGCTGCACGACCGTCGCGGGTACTCTGACGGTATGACCGCCGAGCACGAGACCCCCGATGGCACGGTCAACGTCGAGCAGGAGCGCATCCGGTATCCCGAGGAAAAGCGTCAGGCGAACCTCGCCAGACTGCTCGAGGTCCTCGGCGCGCCGCCACCGGCCGAAGCACTCGAGTTGGCCGCCCGCAGCGAAGCGGAGCTTGCCACCCGCCCCCACGCCGCCTGACCCGGAGGTCGGGGAGTGCAAGGTCGCGTGCTGGGCACCAGCGCGCTGATCGCCTGGGGCAAGCGCTCAAGCGTGTACGTCGACGCCACCGTCTGGATGCGCGTGGACACCGCGACTACATCGTTCCCGTCATTACGACGTCAGCTGCGCTCACCGCGGCACTCGCCCAGCTTCCCGGCTCGGCGGTGCCGGTGATCGACGTGCTGCTCGGCATGGAAGGCACCACCTTCGTGGATAGCCTCACCCTCGGCAGCGCACCTGGCGTGGCCGAGGTCCTGCGCGAGGCCGGGCCGTACGCTCCCGAGCAAGTGACAGCCGCCACGGTTGTGCAGGCGGCGCGCCGGCGTTCGCTGCCGGTGGTCACGAGTAATCCAATCCCTTTGCGGGCGCTGTGGCCCGACGTTCCGATCGACCTGATCCTCTAGCCGACCGAACTCAGTGCCAGCGGGCTCTCACCGGCGCACGCCAGTCCGCTGGCCTTGTCTCTGCCCTCCGCATAAGCTCGGCTGTCGTCGCGCCCGAACCGTTCCCGGCCTGGCCGCGGTACAACCCCCGACGAAGCCGCCTGCCCTGCCCGAGCAATGACCATCGCCCTGTGAACCCGGGGGATCCGTCGACGGCCCACGATGGGCGCCACCGTCCGCAGCGGCCGAACCGGATCAGGCACAATTCAGAGCCCGGAGACACCGGCCAGCCCAAGACGGCGTGTTCTCCTGCCCGTCGGACATGACGCGCCCGGCTCCGGCACGTTGGCTTGTACTCGGGTGTTTGCGCTGGCCGGCCGCTCGGCGGGTCGTCCGAGCCTGAGCCGCACCGGCAAGATGCGGAAGATCGGCTGGCTGATCACACGATCAAGGCGAGCAGCCTCATTGGAGGTCATGCCCGGATGCCCCACTCCCTGAAGACCGATGCGCTCTCACCGCCAGCCAACGAAAGGCCCTTTGATGGTCGACCCATTCGATGGCCGATACGGCCAAGTCATCATAGCCGGCTGGATCAGCGAAACCCCGGACACGGGCAAAGACGGCGCCTTCTTGCTGATCATCACCCCGGACCGCCGAGCCCCGGCCACGATGCCCCTCGTAGCGAAAGCGCTCGGCTTCACCCCTGGCCCCGGCTCCTTCACTCCGCAGACGACCACCTCGATCAGGGTCCAGGTCGAGACCCGAGGCAGCGAGGTGTGGGCAACGCTGTACGTGCCCGAGGACCGTTCTCCCGTCCCGTCAGTGAGGAGTGGGCTGCCCTCGCCCTTGAACATCAGCGCGTGGTCCTCACTGTCGGCTACGCCCCGTCCCGCAGCGATGAGGACGGCTCCGCCTATGTGGACCTGGTCCTGCCCAGTCAGAGTTTCCCCTTCGGCATCATTTCCGCCGGGCAGTCGCGAGCCGCATCACCGGACCGGCCCTCGGATGCACGGGTCGGCGGCGCAGCGAAGGCTGTCCCCAGTGTCCCGAATGACACGACCAAGCCACACTCACTCTCTTCAGGTACGCCTCGTGCCAGAAACTTCGATACCAGCCCGCCGCTGCACGTGTACGAAGTTGGCGCCCTGTTCGACCCCAACCGGACCCGGTGGCCGGAAGGGCCGTTCCTTCATCTCGGGCGCGAAGGCACCACGCTGACCTTGTTCTCCGCCCGGCCCCCGGCCAGGCAGCGGTCCAGGAGCTCACGACGGCGCGACTGCACCCGCCTCTCCATGATCGCGTTCATGCGCGGGATGCAAACGCCCGCCGCCCGCCTGGAGGACGTCAAGGGCCGCCCGTTCCAGGCCAACCTGCCGACCGAGGAGGTGTTCACCACCCCCGACTACCGGCGCGTCGACGGCACGGTCCGCGCCACCCGGCCGCTGTCCCTCGACGGCCCCGTCATCCGCGACCTGGAGCTGACCTTCGCCGATGGCGTCGTGACCGGTGTCAGGGCGAGCGCCGGAGCTGACGTCGTTCGCGCGCACCAGGCCACCGACGCGAGAGCGGCCCGGCTGGGCGAGCTCGCGCTGGTCGACCATTCCTCGCGGGTGGGCGAAAGCGGCATCACCTACCTGGAGACCCTTCTTGACGAGAACGCCACCTGCCACCTGGCCTGGGGCGCCGGGCTGCCTCCGGGCGCGCCCGCCCACCTGCGTACGGACGATCCCGCACGGCTGGACGCGGCGGGCGTGAACACCTCGCGCGTGCACGTCGACTTCATGGTCGGCGGCCCGGACGTCACGGTCACCGGGCTGGGGCCCGGCGGGAAGGTGGTGCTCCTGCGCAACGACGCCTGGGAGTTCTGACGCCCTGCCCGCAGTCGGGAGTATCAACTTAACTAGACACTCCCCCTTCGCGGCTTGTGCCTCATGAGTTGTGGGAGTTGTTCCAGCGGGTGGTGCCGCCGGCGCCGACGCGGCCGCAAGGTGGCGGGCGGCGGCGGGTCGACGATCGGGTGATCCTGGCGGCGATCGTCGTCGAGAGAACGGTCTCCTGGCTGGCCGGTTACCGCCGCCTACACCGACGCTACGAACGCCGGGCCCGACCACGTCGCGTCCTTCGTCACCATCACCGCAGCCCTCATCTGCTATCGCCGACTCACCATATGAGTCACCGTCTAAGAGCACCGGGCTGTCTGTTCAGCATGGAGAGTCAACCTAAGTTGACTTACCAGTGGCCGTCAATATAGGTTGACCGCATGGCTGTTGAAGAGCTGACCGGCCTGGTGGTCGCAACGGCGGACAAGGACCCGTTGGTGGGGCTGGGGGCCGTGGCACAGATCCGCGCGGAGGAGACGGAGCGGAGCGAGGAGGTACTGGTCCGCCGGGCGCGCAACAACGGGGCGACCTGGGTGCAGATCGCCACCGCCCTGGGCGTGTCCAAGCAGGCGGTGCACCGCAAGTACCGGGGTCGCCGAGTGTTCGGGGACCGGTCGTGACGGCGGTGCACGGCGACGCGGGGCTCGCCACCAGGATAGAGGAGCTGCTGGGCGCCCGGCATCCGGTGGCGGCCGCCGCCCTGATCACCACTGCCGGGGTCACGGTGGCCAGTCGGGGCGCCGGCCTGGACTCCGACTTCGAGATCGGGTCGGTCTCCAAGGCAGTCACCGGCCTGCTGTACGCCGATGCGCTGGATCGCGGAGAACTCAAGCCCGAGACGACTTTGGGCGAACTGCTGCCGCTCGGCGATGTCCCGGCCGCACGGGTGACGCTGGCCTCGCTCAGCCAGCACCGGTCGGGGCTGCCCAGACTACCCAAGACGGCGCAACCGCTGCGGCGGACGCTGGCCCTGTGGCGGCACGGCACCAACCCCTACGGCGAAGACCTGCAACAACTGCTAGTCCAGGCCCGCACTGTGCGGGTGGGCAGGCCACGGGCCCGCTATTCCAACTTCGGGTTCGAACTACTCGGCCACGCGATCGCCAGCGCGGCTGGAACCTCTTACGCCGATCTGGTGCAGCAGCGCATCGCCAGCCCGCTGCAACTGAACCGCCTCTACCTGCCCGCAACAGCCGACCAGCTCGGCCCGGACGCGCTCACCGGCACCAGTCGGCGAGGCAGGCCACGGCAACCATGGACCGGCGAAGCGGTAGGGCCAGCCGGTGGCATCCGCGCCACCATCGGTGACATGGCCCGCCTGATGGCCGCGCTGCTGGACGGATCCGCACCCGGGATCAGCGCCCTCGACCCGATCGCCCCGTTCGGCAAGGGCGCACGCATCGGCGCGGGCTGGATCACCATCACGGTCAAAGGGCACCTGATCACCTGGCACAACGGCGGGACCGGTGGCTTCCGCTCCTGGGCTGGACTCGACCGCGACACCGCAACCGGCGCCGTGGTCTTGTCCGCCACCTCCGCATCAGTCGACCGCCACGGATTCCTGCTGCTGACAGAGAGGGCCGAGACGACTCGCACCGCAAGCAACAGCTGATGCCCTTCACCCGCCCTCGTGGCGGTCCGGGACAGGCTGAAGCGCGACTGCCTCTGGGATCCGGGTAGTGCCAGATGGACGCACTCGTGACACAGAAGACGAGCCATCTGTCACACTCGCCGCCGACACACAGACGTCCGCCCGGTTCGGCCTCCGCCGCGCCTGCTCGGTCTCATGGGCCCGAGGCATGTCTCGCCGATCATGTGGCATTCGCGCGGCTGCCTCCGATGCGCGAGACGGTCGGCCCCTGGCCAGACTCGACCGACGGGCCCCCGCGAGCGAAACGAGGATTTGCCTCTAAGATCAAGGCCAATGACGCGATCATGAGCGGGGGGGAAGAGACCACAGGGAGGTGCGTCGTGAGCGCGCTTGAAGTACGACTGCGGCCGGTGACCGAGGACGATCTCGCCATGTTCCGGCGTTTCGCTACGGAACCAGGGCTCATCGGCCTGGACTGGACAGGGTTCCGCGACGCACAGGCGCCCGCGCGGCGCTTCGCCACGGATGGATACCTGGGCGCTGAAAACAGCAGGGTCATCGTCGAGGTCGACGGCACTGCGGCAGGCTTTATGAGCTGGTCAGCGCAAGGATCCGAAGTTTCGCGATACTGGGAGATAGGAATCGTCCTGCTCCCCGACTGGCGCGGGCGCGGTGTCGGCTGGCGCGCGCAGGCGATGCTGTGCGACTACCTGTTCACACATACCCCGGCCCAGCGGATTCAGGCGACCACCCACCCGGAGAACATCGCAGAACAGAAATCGCTTGAGAAGGCCGGCTTCACACTGGAGGGCGTCATGCGTGCAGTGGAGTTCCGCGCCGGTCAGTGGCGCGATGGCTTGCTATACAGCAGGCTGCGGGACGATCCACCTCCGGCGGTAAGTTGAGTGGCCTTGACGGGCGCCATCCTGCACACCGTCTCAAGGCAGGGGTAAGTGGCCTCGGCCTACGAAGAAGCGGCGCGCCTCCAACTCGGTCTTGACCAGCGCCCGCACGTCGCCAGATCCACACGGTCCGGCCCGCTCACCGGCATCTACGACCCGAACGGCATGGGCGCGATATTTTTCGCGGTGGTCGCTGTCGCCGCCCAACTCGACCGCAACTACATCCGCGACAAGACCCTGGAGGGCCAGATGACGGCCGCTTGCTGGCCGAAGGCTGGCAGCCCGAGAAGGGCAAGGACATCACCGCCGAAGACATCGCGCAGCTGTCGCCCTACCTGACCGCGCACATCAGCCGGTTCGGCCTGTATGCCACCGACGTCTTGCGCCTGCGCCCCGACGACTTCGACCCCGACCTACCCCAGATCGACTTCACCACCTTGGCGCCCGCGGCGTAGACGCTCGGCGCTCGGGCGTAAAGGCTCTCGTCAGCCGCTGGCGCGCTGTGCTCTCGATGAGCACCGCCGGGAAGCGCCCCCGGTGCCGCCCGTCGCACGCTCGGCCAGGTCTCTCCGTGGGGGCGATGGACTTCGGGGTCGATCACCGCGTGGTCGTGCCCGGTGTAGCGGACGGCCAGGTTGTCGACGATGCGTGCCAGAAGTTGGTCCAGGCGCGGCAGTCGCGCACGAGTTCCAGCAGGGGCGGGGCGTGGCCGTCGCGGGATCATCTGCAGGCAGGCCATACCGCGGGCGTGCCGACACCAGCGTGCGTACTCGCCGCGACTGGCGAAGGGCCAGAGCGGATCGCTGGTGGGATCGACACCCCGAGTCAGGTGGTCGCCATGACCGGCAGGACGATGGCCGATGGGCGTGCGGGATCGTGGTGAACTTCCTGGTCGGCGATGCGCATCGCGCTGGCGGTGGCGATCGGCTCGCCGGTGCCCAGGTTGCGGTCCCATCGGGGGAAGGCACCGCTGGCGACCTGCATTCGGATGCGGTGGCCCTGCTTGAAGCGGTGCGCGGTGGGCCACAACTCGATGGTGATCAGCGTGTCGACCGGCTGGTCGCCGGTGACGCGGCGCAGTGCCTCGGACACGTGGGTGACCTTCCCGAAGGGGGCGACGTCACACAACCGCACATAGAAGTCGGTGTACGTCAGGCTCGAGGTGACGCTCAGCTCGGCGACCGGGATGCCGATGACGTCGAGGTCGGCCACCAGCGGGGTGCCGGTGTAGGTCAAGACATCATCGCGGCCGGCCAGCACCTGCTCGCCGGACTTTCGGGTGCTGCCCATCAGCTGGGGCATGCCCAGCACGGCCGGCGTCGGGTCCGCGGGATCGTAGCGGTAGCGGTCAGGTGCGGACTCTGTCGGCGTGGTTGTGGCCAGGCCGCCGCAGCAGATGCCTTTCTCCCTCCGGAGGCGGGCGCGTTCGCGGCATCGGGGCACCAGTACGTCGGGATGGCGGGCGTAGGCGTTGCGCCAGCGTCAGTGCCATTTCGACAGCAGCGGATCGCTTACTGCACAGCGCCCAGCCGTTTTTGCTCCTCATACAGTTGAGCGAAGCGATCGATCCGCCATAGCTGGCCCATCGTCAGCAGCGTGGCGCCGAAGACGGTCGGCCAGAGCTCAAGCGCGGTCAGCCCGTAGGCGATCAGTGACAATGTGATCGGCCCCCCGACCACCAACATCAGGCGCTGGATCCGGCGGTGATCGGCGGAGACCGGCCACTTGTCCTTGAACCACATCTTCTCGCCGTAGATGCCTTTGGAGGACCAGGCGGCGGGCGTGTGCACAGGCCGGAAGACGAACGGGTTCAGCCACAGCCACACCAGCACTGCGGCGATCGGGGCCAGGCACCACCAGCCGAGCCACACCCTGCTCCAGATCGCCGCGAACATCAGCGGGATCGCCGCGAAGCGGGTCCACACACTCCAGGGATTGGCGTGCCGCTTCCAGGTCTCGTCACTCATCTGGAAGTCCTTCGTCCCTTTTGTCATGACGCCTATGCAACTCCAACCAAAGCTATGACCAGAATGGATATTCAGTTATAGCTTACGTCGCCCGCCCCCGCCCGGGCAATACCGGCCGCGATGCCGCCACTTGTAGTCTTGGGACCAGGTATCCGATGCGGGCTTGGGTGGTTGTCGTGGCTGTTGCGTTCACCGAGGAGGAGCGGGTGCGCATCACCGCCGACCTGCTGGACACCGCCGAGCGGCTGTACGCCTCGCAGGGGCTGAAGAAGACCTCATTGGAGGAGTTGACGGCGCCGGCCGGGATCTCGAAGGCGAGCTTCTACGCCTTCTTCGACTCCAAGGAGACTCTCTACAAGGAGGTCATGATCCGCCGGGCACCGCTCATCGCACGGCGGCACGGCGAGGTGTTCCGGCGTCCCGTCAGTGCAGAATCGCTGGCGGAGGTGATGGGCACCTGGACGGTGGTTTTGACCACCGACCCGTTCTACCGGCGCTTGTTCACCCACCCCGAGGAACTGCGGGCGGTCGTCAGAAGGATCGGCGCCGAGGAGGTCGCCCGCGTCACGCCGTACGTGATCGACCCCCTGCTGGACTACATCGCCAAGGGCCAGGCCGACGGCGTCATCGACAGCAGCGTCCGCCCCGAAATCATCTTGGGGGTGATCCGGACGATCGGACTGATCGTCATGAACCGGCACCTGTACGGCGACACCTATGACGATGTTCTCGAAACGACGATAAAAACCCTGGCTCGCGGCTTGACCGCATCGGACGAACTCTGACCACAGCCGGAAGGCCAGCTGTGGGCCCGGGCCGCCGACCAGCATATTCAGGCTGGACTAGCCTCTAGGGACCCTGACTCACGCGAAAGGCGGGCCGGACGCCCCGCCAGAATGCCACGTGATTTTTGATCTTCCGAGCCAGCAAGATCGGCCGCCGGTAGACGAACGCCGCGCCCGGGTTCGCCTCACCGTCCACCACCACGTCGTAGTAGCCCGGCCACCCCCTTCCACAGGCACAGGCTGCGCGTGCGGCTCTCCACCAGAAACCCGCTCTTGAGCGACCCCCTGGGCGGCGCCGACGCCGACACGGCTGCGCGAGGCCGCCTGGATCGCCCGCTGCGTCGGCCGCGGCCCCGAGTGGCTACCGCACCTGGCCTCCGTCGGCCCGCCGGGCCCGGCCACTTTGGTCCTTAGCGAGAAATCTCGTTGAGATATGTCCACGACCCTGTGATCACCCCGCTGCGGAGCATAAACGATCGTTTCGCCCCCACTGCGAACGGTGATCATCCCGGCGGGATGCCGGCCCCGATTTCGGTAGCAAAACTATGGAGCAAAACCGCAGTGGAGCAGAAGACCGGCCATTACCTTATTGCTACACTGCGGTTCAGTCATCCCCGCGCAGAGGCCCCGGTGAACCAGATCGTCATCGACAACGACGGCCCCGGCGCCCGCGAAGATCTCATCGGCCTGGCCCGCGCCTCCACCGACGCCCAAGAACTCGCCCGGCAGATCGACGCACTCACCGCCGCCGGATGCGCCAAGATCTTCCTCGACAAGGCCTCCGGCAAGAAGGGCACCGCCCGGGCCGGCCTGCTCGCCGCACTCGGGCACATGCGCCGCGGCGACACCCTCGTCGTCCTCGACCTGACCCGCCTCGGCCGCGACACCCGTGAATTGCTCGCCATCGTCGAAGACGACCTGCACGCCAAAGGCCGCCACTTCCGCACCCTCGACGGCATCGTGCTCGACACCAGCGACGACATGTTCGGCGAGCTCATCTTCACCGTGTTCGCCGCCATCGCCAAGTTCCAGCGCCAGCAGATCGTCAAAGGCACCCGCGAAGGCCTCGACGCCGCACGCGCCCGCGGCCGCGTCGGCGGCCGCCCCCGCTCCCTCACCCCCGAGCAGATCGACAACGCACGCATCCTCCTGGCCGCCGGCGAAGCCCAGACATCCGTCGCCAAGGAACTCGGCGTCTCCCGATGGACCCTGCGCCGCGCCCTGGACAACAGCCCAGGCCAGTAACACACATCCCCAACTAAGGTTGAGGGAGAACCGGAAGGAAAGGCTGTGGCGGGGCGTAACCGACGATTCAGCCAGGAGTTCAAGGACGAAGCCGTCCGCATGGTGCTGGACGGCCCGCGGCCGGTGTCGCATGTGGCCAAGGAGCTCGGCATCCACGACACCACGCTCGGAAACTGGGTAAACACCTATCGGCGAACCCGGGACGACGACGTGGCACCGGCGCAGGATGCGGGCGAGAAGAAAAGCGAGCGGGACTTGCGCTGGAGCGAGGCAATCGCAAGCTCCGCGAAGAGAACGCGTTCTTGAGAAAAGCCGCGGCCTTCTTCGTCCGAGAACAGCGGTGAGCCAAGTACGAGCTCATTGATGCGGAGAAGGCCCATTGTGCCATTGTGGACACGTGCTCGTGGCGCTGGCAGAATCGTTCTTTGGAGCGTAGAAGAACGAGTGGCTCAACGGGATGGTTTTCACCAGCCGGGCTAAAGCACGGCGCGAGGTTGTCAAACATATCGAAGGCTTCTGTAATCGGCGCAGGCTTCATTCCGCAAATGGGTACCGGACTCCACTTGAGGTCCACAACGAGTACCTGAGCCGGCAGCTCGCATCGTGAAGTGATCGTCAGGAAGCTGTCCGGAGGAGGCGGGGCACCTAGTTCCCGAGGAGTGGGTCGCCCGATGGTGGCACGAGGCCGAAACCGACGAACGGAACGTGGCATGGCCTCTGATAGAGCTGGACATGCGACGAGAGCTGCCCTCGCTGGTGCACCATGTTCTCGACACCGTCACGGCCGCGCAATCGCCCGCCGATGCGCCAGGGTAGGGCGGCCCATGGAGAGTCTCTGAAAGCCGCGGTGCTCAGCCCGGCGGACTGATGCGCGCGAGGCGGAACGTCCGGGACTGTGAACGCAAGCGTTCTCCGAACCAGCTGCTGATCTTCCTCGTGGACGCTTTGAGCAGTGATGCCCTCAGGCCAGGAGTCCCAGGGTTTCGGGCGCTTCCCAGGCGGTCAGCTGCCGCTCAGGGTAGGTTTCCTGCTGCGAGAACTGGTCGATCAGGTCGGCGAGGGCTTGCCGGTCCTGCTCGGACAACTCCTGCAGGAGGACGGCCACCGGCTCGATCACCTGCATCGTGGCCGCGGGCGTGATGGCGTCGCCGTCGCTGAGGTCCAGCCTGACGACCTCGGTGAGGGCCTTGGCGAGGGTGTGTTCGAGCGGGGTCATGATGGGCTCCTTGGCTGGTCGTTGAGGGGCGTCTGCAGGGCGGTTGCCGTGACACCGGGAGCTGCCCTGGTCAGCCGGCCGTCGGCCCGGTGAACCGGGCTTCCAGCTCGGCGATCATCTGAGCCAGCAGGCTGGTGTTCTCGTGCCGGACCACTTGCGGGCCGACCGTGTCGATGCCGGCGACCTTGGTGATGTACTCGTCGGCGGCTTTGTCCAATGGTGGCGAACTCCTTGCAGGCGATGGAGTGGGGGTTGGCTGCCTCGAAGGTGGTGGCGCGGTGCATGTCCTTGACCGACGTCATCGCCGCGCGTGCGGCGGACATGGCGTCGCGGGCGCTGAACTCATCGCCGTGCCCGGAGCGCATGTAGCGGATGGTCCAGACCCGGCGCCGGTTAGCGTCCCGCCGGGTGGGTCGGCCGATGGCTGGAACCGTTCCAGGCGGTCGTCCCGGTTGGCCGCGATCACCACGACGCGGACGGCCCGCCGTAGCCGGTGACCATCAGGCATCTGGACACCGCTACGAGGGCGAGGTGGCGCCGTTCAACCCGCGTGACTGGCTGGAGGTCCATCCTGCCCCGGCGCTGTGATCTTCCTCTTTCGCGGTCGAATTTGTGGAACCCCCGCCTGAGCTGCGCTTAAGGGTCGTCCCGAAAACGGTCGATATTGGGAATCGACTGGCATGACCGCCTGCACGGAGGCCGCAACGCTGCTCAACAGGCAGACCTCACCGCGTTCTCCAGAAGGCCGCGGTCTCGCTGGTGGACTTGACCATGACAGGCTTGTCCTGCGGGGCGGGCCACACCTGTATCAGGTACTCCTCGATCGGGTCGCCATTGTCGCGCGGGTCGCCGTCGTCGCGGTTGCACCCGTGGACACGCAGCCGGTAATCACCGGGGCCGGGCAGTTCCAGCTGCTTGGCCGGGTTCTCGCTGCCGTACGTCGACGCGAAGTCCATGAACGCAGATCGCCAGGCAACGGACACCTCGGCGACGTCCTGCCAGCCGTCGGCGGTCAATGGTGGGGCGTCGTCCCACAGCTCGGCGGTGACGACGATGTAGCCGATTTCCTGGCCGCACAGGATGCGCGCGCCATCGCCATCGGGGTCGGCCTCGACCAGGCCCGTCGCGGTCATGTCCCACTCGAATTCCGTCACCAGGTCTTCGCCGGTCAGGTCAACGGTGGACGCATCCACATGCACTTGAGCGGAAGCGCGGCGTATCAGAGTCGGCACAGGACTAGATCCGTTCGTTATGAGAGAGGAGGGGTCACCCCTCATGATCGGGTGGCCCCGCTCGTGCGCGACCGGTTCACATCCGTTCCGACCTTGGGCCACTTGATCGCTGCAGCGACCGAGTGCGCCCGATCGTACGCAGCCCGGCGGCGCCCGAACCTATCGGACAGCAAGCGATCATGCCAGGTGGGTACGACAAACCATCCCTACCGGAGACAGCCACCGATCAACGTCTGAACAGGCCCTCGGTCAGGCGCAGGTCGCCAGGAGCTCCGCGAGGCGTTCAGCCGGGGTGTCCCCGTCGCGAAGGGCCCATTGCTATCGCAGATAGTGAGTCATTATCTGCGATAGAGTCGATCACGCCGCCGCCGATGGGACGGCTCAGGTTGAGATGCGCTGCTTTGGTAGCGCGGAGGTCCAAGATCATAGCTTTGCCGGGATAGCCGGGTTCGCTGACCGCCTTCAGACTGCGGGGCAGCTACCTGCGGGAGGCCCGTTGAGCGAGGCGCCGCATGCTCTGGATCCTGCGGCCTGAGTCCATTACCGATCAGTAACGGTACGGTCCCTCTGATTTTGCTCGACCCCTGGATGAGGGAGGTCAGAGAGCTGTCACTGAGCCGGTAGTAATCATGCCGCCTCCAGCCATCCTTACTTAACGCAAGAGTACTTATACGGTTAGTAATCATGGCTGGAGGATCCGGTGCCGTTCCCCCATCCCGCGCTATCCGGGGGGGCAGCCGGAATACGGGAGAAAAACACCGCGGCCGGGGGTTCCTGCTGGTTAGTGGCGTCGGCGGGGTTCGTCCGGGGGTCTCGCGGTGCCGTTCGGCATCGCCCGGCACCGACGGGGCCGCCCACCGCTTTTTCGTCGTGACCAGGTGAGCCAGGAGGAGACCGCGGCCCGGTTGCGGTTCCACGTCGCCGGCGCGCGCTCACCCCACAACCGGGTGAGCGCAGCTCCGACCTCGTCGTCGGCGACGTCAGTCAACAGCCGGCTCGCACCCAGAACCGCGACGGTCCGGTCGATCGCCGAAGCGTAGGCGCGATGCGTGTTCGGATTGCCGACCTGTTCGTCGACAGAAACTGCTCGGCGGCCGCGGCGAGGTCGACGCCGTCGCCGCGCAGCGGCGAGACCTTCCGGCCCGCGGCCGCCATCACACCGACGTCCGGAAGCTGTTATCACGTACATGCTGCGTCATTATGCGGGAGTGCGCCCGGCTACCGTGATCGGTATGGGGCTCTCCTCAGCCGTCAGACTGGGGGTTCGCTGTCCGTGGCGGCTGACCCTGCTCGAGAGGACTGCGTTCAGGGGAAGAGTTTCGGCCAGTTGTCGCCGCGAGCCCGTACGTCTGCGGCTACCTCTTGCACCGACCGACCGTCGGTGTCGACGCGCAGATCACCTGCCGAGGCGCTGTCGAGCGTCTTGGCCTCGTGCGCCGCTCGTTCGGCGATACGGTGCAGGGCGTCCGAGCCCAGCCCGCGCAGCTCATCACCCGGTATGGTCGGCCCGCCTCCCTGGCCACGTTGCGCGACGCGCTCGGCCAGCGTTGCCGGCTCCGCATGCAGTCGACACACGGTCAGCGCCACGTCGGGCAGCAATTCGGCGTAGCCACGGAGAGTGTCGTCGGAGTCTGCTTCCCCGGAGATGACCAGGCACTGGGCGCCGGCCGCGCGATACTCTGCCCAGATGGCCGCGAGGTTGCGGGCCTTAAGGCGATGGCTGAGCACGTCGTCTTCCGCGGTGGGACGCAGCGCCCCGATCTGCTTCACATCGACGTAGGCAGCTCGCACGCCGGTCCGGTAGATCTGCATGAAGATCTCGTAGCCGACCGTCGACTTCCCAACCGCCGTAGCGCCGGACAGCCACAGCACGGGCACCGGCGCGGACGCGGGTGCGGCATCGGCCTGGGAGGTCGGGTGGTTCTGCCGGTCAACGACGCTGTGGAGCGTCGCGGGGGGCAGGGGGCCCGGCCATCCTCCAACCCGCTTACAGACCAGCCGGGCTGCCTCGGACACCCCTAAGCCGCCGGTGTCCACGCACACGTCGGCGTAGTTGCTGCGTTCCAGGGCTTCCGCTTCAATGACCGCCTCCTGTACCAGATCGGGACGCCATCCCCGCGCGAGAAAGCGTTCCTTGAGCTCAGCGCTATCGACGCGCAGTCGGCACACCGTGAACGCGGCCTCGGGAAGAAGGGCGGTGTACTCACGAACCTCCTCGGGAGTGTCTACGAAACCCGCAAGGACCAGACATTGCACCCCTTCCTGCCGGAAGTGTGGCGAAATCGCAGCCAGATTCCGCGCGCGGAGGCGATGCGTCAGGCCTTCTGGCATGGGGTGGCACAGGCTGATCTGGTCAGCGTCGACAAACGCCGTCTTGACGCCGGCACGACTTAGCTGCGCGAACACCTCCCAGCCAACCGTGGACTTCCCGACACCCGTAGGCCCCGAAAGCCAGAGCAGAGGCAGAGAAACGTTGGTCATCCGCGCGACACTAGCGGGCTCCCGGTGCAGCGAGCGACTGCATTGGGACTTCAGCCACACCGCCAGCGCCAGCAGATGATGCTCGTCCTGAGTACGGCCCCGCGCCCACTCCACCTCTGCATCAGTCGGGGTGAACACCTCGGCCAGCTCGCGCGCCGACACCACCCGCCCAAACCGCGGATACGCGGTCCGATCGATCGAGGTCACGCACAACCCCCGAGATCGTCACCAACACGATGACGACCACCTTGACGATCAACCTTCAGCCCGCGGTGTCTTTCTCCCGTATTCCGGCTGCCACCACCATGAACGCCAGTTCACTGGTGTCGATCGGAAAGCGCATCTCTGCCTCCCTTTCGGGTGCCCCGATGACACCCATCCTGAAAGGCTGCATTCGAACGCGCATTCGAATAGCTCAAGGCAATACCGCTACGGCATACCGGCGCACATCAACCATCGGCGGTGCTAAGGGGCCACACCCCAACCCGCGCCGCTTTGCCGACACTTTACTCACGGCGAGAGCACAGATACTCTATGTGCTTCGGGTGGGCCGAGCGCGGAGGGGGTCTTGGCCCACCACACAGCCCGCCTGGCGTGACCAGAGCCAGGCGGGGCCCCTTCCTAGCCGCCACACCGCACGCCGCGCGCCAGCAAGCGATCAAGGTTCGGTGCACCTCCGCCCGCGCCACAGCGCCAGCCTGTAAGCCCGCGTCCCCTAAGCACGCATGATGAGTTCTGCGGCTTTCGCGAGACACGAACACCGCATCGGCGGAGCTGCTCAACACTGCTCAACACCGCCGAAGCCCCGGCGCTTGCCCCCGGGGTGCAGTACCGCCGGGAGCGGCCGTTCAGGGGAGGGCGGCCGTTCCCGGTCCAACGGCTACTCTCCGATACCCGGATCCCGCCCATACCGCCACCTCCCCGACCGCACGATCCGCAGCTCTCTATACCGGAAAACTTCTTCCGCCATACAGTGGGTTGCGACAGGGGGTAACGACACCCCGGCCAGGCGCTTGACCACCGGCCCGGGAAGGAGCGGCGGCATGGGCGACACCGCCGACCAGCGCTCGTGGACGTTCTTCACCAACCACACGCGTGTCCTGGTCATGGTCGCGCTCGATCCGCAGATCCGGATCCGGGACCTCGCCGACACCATCGGCATCACCGAGCGAGCCGCCCAAGGCATCCTCACCGACCTCCACGAGGCAGGCTATGTGCGGCGGATGCGACGGGGCCGCCGCAACCACTACGCGATCACGCCGGACACCCACCTCCGCCATCCCCGCGAGAGCACCATCACCGTGCAGACACTCCTCAACCTGTTCGCTGAGCACAGCCCGCACGACGACACCGCCCAGGGGCCCGCAGTCCCCACACCCCGCACGTCCGCTCACACCCCGCGCTCCCGCACGGTGTGAGGAGTTGCCCCTACGCCATGGTCAAGACGCTGTCCAGCTCCAGAAGATCCAGGACACGGCGGGCCCTGCCGTTCAGATGCGCCAGCTCCATGCTGCCGCCCGCGTCCGTGATCCGGCGCTGAGCCTCCAGCAGGGCTTCCATCCCATGCGTGTCGCAGAAGGTCAGCCCCTCCGCGTCCACCCGCACCATGCGCGGCTCCCCGGCCAGCGCATCGCTGACAGCGGTCAGCAGGAGGGGAGCGGTACAGAGGTCCAGCTCACCCTGGAGAGCCACGATGACTTCTGGGGGTGCTGTGTCACCCGGGTAGAAAGAGTCATCTCGATCACCCAAAGGCAGTCGATCCGTACACTTTGCCCCTCTACGCTATAAACCGACCTGCGACGATACCAACACGATCGCGCTCCTGACCGCCCCCGGGATGCCTCGTCAGGGGTCAAGGCTCGTGGCCTTGCTGCTGTCGAGCATCTGCGGGACGAGTTCCTGCATCCGAGGCGCGGCGAGGTGGTCGCGGGTCTCCCAGCGTTCGTAGGTGACGAACGAGCCGGGCCGGCGCCGGAAGCCGGCCTGATCCAAACGACACCCCTAGGGGCTCTCGTTTGGATCGTCGAGCGGACCAGAGGAGGATGCCCGCGACGTGGAGTCCTGCCAGGTAGATCGTGGCTGTCTTCTCGTAACGGGTTGCGATAGCCCAGGCAGGCTCGGTCAGAAGCGAGCGCCATGACAGACCGCAGCACGATGTCGATCGAGGTGTGGAGCCGTCGCGTTCGGCACCGGCCGCGGCGTGGACCGCGAAGCCCTCAATGAGGACCGTCACGAACCGCGCCGGCGCTCGGGTGTCCGCCCTCGTCGGGAGATCACCGTCCTGAACCGCTCGCGTCAGCCGCCGTTCGAGTGCGCACTCCGTAGCGGCCCGGCCGACAGGAGGGCCTCGGAGACGCCGGCGTTTCTGCGGCGAGCAGGCCAGGCAACCCCGAACGGAGAGGCAGCCGGGGGGGGTGGTCGATGACGCCGAGATCGTCGCGCAGCCGCGTCCGTAGCCCGGCAGTGAGCCCTCTCACCCAACCCAACGACGCAAGGAACATCAACTCGCGAACCGCCCTCTCATCATGGACCTCACTCACCCTGGCATGCAACCCTGGCCGGTACCGGTCAGGGGAGAAGCCTCAGAGGCTTGTCTCTTCCCGCGTATCGAAAGCCCCGCGTGCGCGTTCGATGGCGGGCATGTGCTCTGAGGCCCACGCCAGCAACACGTCAATGGGCTGCCGCAGGGTCTTGCCGAGCGGTGTGATCCGGTACCTGACCGCCACCGGACGCGTGGAGACCACCTCGCGTTCGATCACCCCGTTGCGCTCAAGTCGGCGAAGAGTAGCGGTCAGCGACTTCTGCGTGACCGCGGGAATGGCCCGGCGGAGCTCGTTGAAGCGGCGTCTCGTTGAAGTGTCTTTCTTGCACTAGATATCTTACGGATACCTACTTTGAGAAGGAGAAACGGCCATGACCGTCCAGCACTTCACGCCGGAAGGCATGATGCAGCCCACCCCCTACCACCACGTGGCCGTCGGCAAGGGCACGACTCAGGTACATGTCAGCGGGCAGGTCGCCCGCCAGGCCGACGGAACCCCGGTGGCCCCCGGCGATCTTGCCGGACAGGTCGCCCAGGCACTGCGGAACACTGCCCTCGGCCTGGCGGGCGCGGGCGCCTCGTTCGCGGACGTGCTGCGCCTGACGTTCTACGTGACCCAGTGGAGCCCGGACAAGATCGGCGACTTCATGGCTGGAGTAGAGGCTGTCGCCGAAGAGATCGGCCTCCCGCTTCCCATGCCGCCGGCCAGCCTCATCGGTGTCGACTACCTCTTCGAGCCGGATGTGCTCGTCGAGGTCGAGGCAACCGCACTGCTCGACTGATGCGGTACACATGGGCCGGGTCGCGTCCAATGTGCGGTGTAAAGATGAACGAGCGGGTGGGCCGGACCCGGATCCGCCACTGCGATGGCCAGCACCAGGGCATGCGCATCTACTATTGGAGGACGAACTGTGTCGACCATTGTGATCGTGAGGGCCGGGCCGCAACTCGGGTTCGCCATCGGTGCGAAGTTTGCCGAGAAGGGCGGCTTCAACGTGGCGCTCGTGGCGCGAGGTGAATCGCAACTCGTGGCCATGGTCGACAGGTTCCAGAGCGCAGGGTGTCGGCTGCCGCTTTCGCGGCCGATGTCACTGATCGCCCGAATCTCAAAAAGGCGCTGGCGGCCGCGGAGGAGCACTTCGGAGCCATCGACGTCCTGGAGTACTCACCTGCCCCGACGCTGTCGGACCTGGCGGATCGGCCGCTCGTCTCCGCGGTCGATCTCACCGTCGAGGCGCTCGCTGACCCGGCAGGGCAAGCGGCCGGACGCGCCGGATCTGGTGCGCCGGAAGTTCACCGCGGTCGCCCCGGACGTGCTGTGGGTCGGCGACGTCACGATGATCAGCACCGATGAGGGGCCGCTGTACTTGGCCTCGGTCGAGGACCTGTTCTCTCGCCGGCTGCTCGGCTACGCCATGACCGAGCACCACGATGCGGCGCTGACGGTCGCCTCGCTGCAGATGGCGGTCGCCGCTCGAGGCGGCGACGTGGACGGGGTGATCTTCCATTCGGATCGCGGGTCGGAGTACACCGCCGCCCGCTACCAGGCCGAATGCCGCAAGCATGGGGTGGTGCAGTCGATGGGCCGGGTGGGGTGTGCGCTCGACAACGGAGCCACCGAGTCGCTCAACAGCACGCTGAAGGTCGAGTTCGTGTACCGGCACCACTTCCGCACCCGGGCGGAGGCTCGGCTGAAGATCGCGACCTGGATCGTGGACTTCTACAACGTCAAGCGCAGGCACAGCGCCAACGATGGGCTGCCGCCTGTCACATTCGAGCGTCAAATGATCGAGAAGAGGCAGGCATCATCGGCCCTGCTGAGGGCCGCTGTGGCATAGGACCGTCTCCACGGTTTGAGGGGATTGACAGGCCGAAAAATCCTCTCTGATGAGGAGGCCGGACGCGTTACCGGCCTCCTCTCGCAATCCTCGCCGATCAGCGGGGGCGACCGAATTGCTGTCGCTCGCCGGGCTGCGCGGCCTTCAGCCCCGCGGCGAGGTCGGCAGCAGGCCTGCCCCTCATCTCCTCCTCGAGGGACGGGCCGTCCGGCTCTGCGACCGCCGAATCGTGCCCGTCCGACGTGGCGGTCGTCAGCCGCCCTTCGGACTCGCCGTTGCCGATCACTCCGTCGTCGTACGGCAGCAGGGACTTCTCCCCGAGGCCGCGCCACTGCCCAGGGACGACCTCCCCGTCGTCGGTGTACCCGGGCACCCAGGCGATGGCCAGGATGTAGGTGTGCCCGACCTCTATGCGAGGCTGGCCTTCCATCGCTAGCAGACGCCTGCCGTCCTCACCGAACGTCCAGCCGGCGGCGGGCCAGACGAAGCGCGGCTCCGGCACCGGCTTGGCCGCACCCTGGCGGGACCAGAGCGTCTCCTTGACCGCAAGGGTGACCTCGCGCGGCAGGTAGCCCTGCCCGGCCGCGCGCTCATCCTCGCTGGCGGGCAGTTCCCGCTCCGCCTCAGCGGTGACGACGACCACGTGGTCGGCATAGGTCACCCAGTCCGAGGCGGTGTGGCTCGGCAGCCGGTCCGACCCATGCGCCAGGACGACGCCGCCTGTGCCGCCACCGTCGCCCCGGCTCTGGACACCGTTCATCGTGAACGCCGACGTCAGGACACCGCCGGCCAGGACCGCCCCTGCCACAGCGGCCGCCCATGCTTTGCTGCGCTTCACCGTCGCCCCCTCAGTAGGCCGCATTGATGTGGTCGGCGTTGACGCTGCCGAGTACGGCGTCGGACGGTACGGGCGTCTTCATGCACCCGAGCTGGTGGTGCGTGTTGCTCACCTGAGGATCGGCATTGCGGCCGTGCAGCAGGCCGACTGCGTGCCCTGCCTCGTGGCAGATCATCCCCTTGCTGTAGGAGCCCGGCTGGATGCGCACCATGTGCTGGTCGCAGGTGTGGAGCTCCAGGGGATCGTCGCACCACGACATGCCTTCGTAGCTGCCCGGCACGTCACCCTCGGCGAAGATAAGGTCCGTTTCGTTGTCGCCGGTCCAGACCGGGTTGGAGACGAAGTGAACCTCCAGAGCCGTGGGGCCGTACTGTTCCTTCAGCACCGTCGCGACGCGAGTCTTCTCCGCAGACTCGAGACTGTTCTCCCGGAAGACTGTCCAGTAGGCATTGTCGCTCCGGCACACGTTTCCCGACCCGTACTTGTCGCCCTTCGTGCAGACGCGGTCGTAATTGGGATTAGGCACCATGTTGTAAAAAACGGCGGCCCAGGCAGTGCCGGTGATAAGTGCCAGCGCCGTTGCGATGGCGATAACGACCTGCCACCGTCGGCCTCGAGTCGAGCCCTTGATATCAGGTAGTCGCACGATTATCTCCTCGACTCCCGATCCGATTCTGGTTTTTGGGTGACAATGGTCGGAACTGTTCTTCGGCTGCGTGGAGGCATGGTTCATCTCCATTGTGTTGCGACGTCAACCGCCTAGGTTCACAGTCGGGATTTTGATGCACGGCAGACAAAGCGATAGCATTTCTTGTGCAACAGCGACCGGTCGGAGATGGCGTTGCTCACGCCTGGGGCGAGGTGCTTGAATGAGCGGAAAGCGAGCCCGCCGGGTCGACTGACGCTGATCAGGCGCAGCTACTCGTCTTACGGATTCGATACGAACTGATCGTGTTGTCGCCGATCTTGTTGTTCCATCAGTATGGATCATCAGGCGGGTGTCTCTCGTCATTTGCATTGGCAGGATGCTGCGCCGGCAACATCATGCGAGACCACCTGGCCCTTTAGCCGTAAACGCTGTTGGCGCTATGGTTAGCTGTTCTTGAGGAACGGGGGTAAATGTCCTTGACCTTTCCAGACGGAGACCACACAGATCCAGCACGTGCCACGAGGTGATCTCGGCGCGATGCATCATGGGCAGCAGCGTGGTGCCACCGCCGAGCACCACCGCGTCGTCCGCGTGCTCGGCGAGGAGAGCACTGGCCTCGCCCGGCGTGTTGGGCGGTGACAGCGCAGCTCGGTGCGGATCATGCCGGTGATCTCAGGTACGTCGGTGACCCTGGGCACCGAGTAGTGCTTGAACGTCTTCGCCAGCGGCCTGCCGTTCGCGTCGTAGGGGCCCCTCCCGGCTTTCCACCCACTTGATCAGTAGGCAGACCAGCGCCTCCTCGGCGTAACCGGCGAACCTGCGCCCGAACCCACCGGGCACCTGGGTGCCGTCGGCTGGAACTATGCCGTTCCTCCGTCCAATATGTGATGTCGGCTGGCACCGACCTAAATCTCTAGATCAGTCCGGTCAGTTGTCGGTCATGGAGTTACTGATCCGCGTCCCCGAACGATGCCGGCCTCAGCGATACATCTCCGGCTCCCCTTTCTTGCCTGTGCTTTCAAACAGCGGGACAGAGCCGCGCCGATCCTCCGGTTGCCCCGTATCGTTTGGTCTTGGTGCGGGCAGAGGTACCGGTGGGCCAGAGGCGGCGGGTTACTCCGGATTCCGTTCGAGCGGGTTGGTCTAGTGCTGTGTCGCCACTGTCCACGGCCGGAGCTTTTCGGGGTTGCGTACCGCCCAGATGTGCATGATCTTCTCGCCTGCGACGTCGAAGGCCATCACCGTCACGATGCGGCCGTCCTGCTGAACCGCCAGACCAGGCTGACCGTTGACCGTACGCTCCAGGAGCGTCAGGTTGGCTAGCCTGTCGGCAATGTCGACCACATAGCGCACGATCTGCTCGCCGCCCTCGATTGGGCTGATCCTGGAGCTGACGAGGCCGCCGCTGTCCGGAATCACCGTGGCGTCGGGGTCGAGGAGGCCGAGGAGGGCGTCGATGTCCGTGGCTTGCCAGGCCTGCTTGAATTCCCGGACAACATCGGCACGCTGGGCCGCCGGAGCAGCGGGAGGCTGTGAGGCGCGGATGCGGCGGCGGGCTGAGGAGGCGAGTTGGCGGCAGGCCGCCGGGGTCCGGCCGACGATCTCGGCCACTTCGGCGAAGGAGTGGCAAAAGACGTCGTGCAGAATGAACGTGACGCGCTCGGCGGGGGTCATTGATTCGAGTACGACGAGGAAGGCCATGTTGACCGACTCGTCGAGGGTGACGCGGTCAGCCGGGTCTTCGTCGGCGGGTTGCGTGCTGATCCACTCCCTACGATCGGGTAGCGGCTCGGGGATCCATTCGCCCACGTAGCTCTCGCGCCGGGCCCGTGCCGAGCCGAGCAGGTCGAAGCAGATGCGGCCGGCGACCTTGGTCAGCCAGCCACCGGGAGACTCGATGGCGTTCTGCTGCTGCGGGGATAGGGCGTACCAGCGGGCATAGGTCTCTTGCACCGCATCCTCGGCGTCGGCAAGAGAGCCGAGCAGCCGGTAGGCGAGATTGATCAACTGACGGCGCTCGCTCATGATCGCGCTCAGGCCCGGATCGAGCCGGCCGTCTCTTGGCCTGGACGGTGTGGTCATGATGTCGGCGGCTCCCTTGGTTGGATCTGCCCTCATTGGTTACGACGAGACAGCGCCCCGGATTGTGAGGTCGGCGCGTCGCCTCACATTTCCAGCGGTTGTGTCGTCGGACTATTGAGACACCCTTCAGCACGCCGGAAGGCTTGTCGAACGGTTGGTAGGGCTTGGAGCCACGCGCGTGGACGGGGGCCAGCGGGGCGACGAAGGATTTGTCGTGCTGGCCGACCCCGAGGGCAACGAATTCTGCCTGCTCTACCGGCGAGACGGCGGGCAGCGGTGGTCCTGCCCGGTCGGCGGGCACTCCCCCCGAAGCACATGGTCGACGTGGATCGAGCGGACGATCCGCCTCCATGTGCCGACGTCGACTCGATCGCCGTGACATCGAGGCCTCCTGACCCAGAAGCGATCCCCGTCGGCCGCCCCACCGGGAGGGTCAGGACTGGTCGCGGACGCGGTGCAGTGCGACGGTGGCGGCGGCGAATTGGGAGTCGTTCAGGAGCGTGCGGCCCCAGTCGAGCAGGGGCTGGCGCGCTTGCTGAATGCGGGTGGCCATCTCGCGGCCGTAGGGGGTCAGGGTGAGCTCGATGTTGCGGCGGTCGTGTGGAGACGGCTGGCGGTGAATGAGGCCGGCTGCTTGGAGACGGTCGGCGAGCCGGCTGGGGTTGCCGGTTTCGGCGATGAGACGGGTACCGAGTTCGCCGAGGGTGAGGGGTTGGTCGTCGGCGAGGATGAGGATCGCTTCGGCCTGGACGACCGTGATGCCCAGTGGTCTCAGGGCTTCGCTGAAGCGGCGGTTGATCTCTCGGTGTGCGGCCTTGACGGCGAGTACGAATTCGAGCACCTGGTCCACAAGATGGCAGCCTACTTGAATCGATGACATGACATGAGTATTGTACGTCATATCATTAGATGTCATGACATAGATATTGGAGGGTGGCATGCTCGGCCCCGTTCTGTCACGAACATCGACATTCCACTTCGAAGCGGTCCGGGCACTGTGGTCCAGCCCGTTCAATATGCGCACCGCGGAGTTCCACCTCGCGTCCGGCGACCCTCGCCGCGTGGACTGCGCAAGCCGCTCTCGGACGTGGTTTGACGCCGGACTGGCCGCTCTCGGCGTGGAGGCCACACGCTCGCGCGTTCCCTACGAGGACGCCGAGATGGAGACGATCTTCCTGCGGTCACCGCGCCCGGACGCCAGGGACGTGCTGGTGGTGCACGGGGGTTTCGACTCGACGCCGGAGGAGCTCTACTTCGTCATCGGCGCCGGCGCGCTGGAGCGGGGCTTTCACGTGCTGCTGTACGAGGGGCCGGGGCAGGGGAACTTGCTGCGGGAGTTCGGGATGCCGTTCACGCCGGATTGGGAACGGCCGGCCGCGACGGCGATCGACTCGCTGGGCCGGCACTGCGATCCCGGCGCGATCATCGGTGTCGGGCTGAGCTTCGGCGGCCACCTGCTGGCCCGGGCGGTCTCAAAGGAAAGGCGCTATGACGCCATCGTGCTGTTCGACTACTTTCCGGGCATGTTGCGGGCGTTCACCCACAAGATGCCCCGCCTGCTGCGCGGGCGGATCACCGCCATGCCTGCTTGGCTACAGCTGCTGATCAGGCTGAACGCGCGTTACGACGCCGAGTTGCGCTGGGCAACGCGCTGTGGACGTTCGGTGTGAGCACGCTTCCCGCCCTGATCGCGCAGCTCATCAAGGAGCTGACCAGTGAGTAGCCCTGTGTCAAGCCGCCGCTGGTTGATCTTGTTCGAGCAGGGCTTGGAGGGCTCTGTGCTCGGCCTCTCGACTACCGACACGAGGATGGTGCACCAGTGAGCGAACCGATCAAGCACGGCCGGATCGTGGTGCGGCATTTCGGCGACGCGGCGGCACTGAGGCGGGCCGACACAGCCGCGCCCGCCCCCGGGCCGGGCCAGGCCCGGATCAGGGTGCTGGCCGCGGGAGTCGGCCGCACCGATGTGATGGCGCGCGAGGGCGAATACCTCTTCCAGCGGAGACGGCCCTTCACCCCGGGGTACGAACTCGTGGGCGAGGTGATCGACCACCACGCGGACGCGGTGCCGCCCTGGCTGGTGCCCGGCGCCCGGGTCGCCGCCTGCCTGCCCAGAATGGGCGGCTACACGGAATGCGCGAACCTGCCCGTTCACCTGCTGGCCCCCATACCTGACGGCCTCGACACCCTGGCGGCGGCCGCCCTCCCGTTGGACTACCTGACCGCACTGAGCCTCCTCGACCGCCACGGCCGGGCCCGTCCGGGCGACACCGTGCTCGTCCACGGCGCGACCGGCGGCGTGGGCGACGCACTGTGCCAGCTCGGCACCCACCGGCGCCTGGCCATGTACGGCACCGCCTCCGAACGCAGCCTGCACCGGCTGCGCGGATACGACATCGTCCCCATCGACTATCGCCAGGAGGACGTCGCCAGGGTGGTACGCGCCCGGCACCCCGAGGGCGTCCGGATCGTCTACGACCACCTCGGCGGCCCCTCCCTGCGTGCCGGCCACCGCCTCCTGGCGCCCGGCGGCACGCTGGTCAGCTACGCCTTCGCGGCCCGGCCAGGACACGTGCTGGCCGACACCGTCCGCGGCGCGCTGCACAATCGCCTGCTGAACCTGCTGCCCGGCAAACGCACCGCCATCTGCTCGTTGCCCCGGGAGATCACCGCGGACCCGTCCCGGCACCGGAAACTGCTCACGCACCTTTTCGAGCTCGCGCTCAAGCAGGACATCCGGCCACGGATCGGGGCCTGCTTCCCGCTCGCCCAGGCCGCCGAGGCACACCGCGCCCTGGAACGGCGCCAGGTCGCGGGCAAGATCATCCTCACCATGTCATGATCTGGCCTGCTCCCCGGCCGTTGTGGGCGGATCGGGCGATCATTTCCGCCCTCGCGCGGCTCCTGCCCCGACGCCGCCGATGCCACCTGCTCATCACACCGCGGACGCGCTCCTGCGTTCGCACGCCGACCTGGTGAAGCGACGCTGGACCTCCCCCAAGCACGGGCCGGGACGGCCACCGATCCCACCCACCATTCGCGCCCTGGTGCTGCACCTGGCCGCCGAAAATCCGGGCTGGGGATACCGCATCGCTGGGCAGATCGCCGGCTCATCATGAACGAACGCCACCTGCGCAAGGTCCATGCCGAGTACGTGAGACCCACACGCGACGATGCAGCAAGTGAGGTCGGTACGGATAACCGTGCAGAGGTAGGCCGCCGCTTGAAGAAGGGCCGGCTGGTTACCGGCGGCCATCCGGGATGGTGATGAGCCCGCCTTCGTAGGCGGCGATGACGAGCTGGGCCCGATCGCGGGCGTGCAGTTTGGCCAGGAGGCGGCCGATGTGGGTCTTGACCGTGCCGACGGTGAGGTGAAGGTGCTCGGCGATCTCGGAGTTGGACAGTCCCTTGCCGATGAGGGTGAGCACCTCCCGCTCGCGTTGCGTGATGTCGTTGAGGTCTCGCACGACCGGGCCGGGATGAGCGCCCCGCAGGAATTCGGCGACGAGCCGACGGGTCACGGAAGGGGCGAGTAGCGCTTCGCCGGAGGCGACGATGTGGATGGCGGCCAAGAGCTCGGTCGCAGTTGCACTCTTGAGGAGGAAGCCGCTCGCACCTGCCCGTAGCGACGCGTACACGTATTCGTCGAGATCGAACGTGGTGAGGATCAGCACGCGGACGCCGGCGCTGTCCGGGGCAGCGCAGATCTTCCGTGTCGCCTCGATGCCGTCCATATCGGGCATCCGCACGTCCATGAGGACGACGTCGGGTTGACTCCGGCGGGCCAGCAGCACGGCCTCGGCGCCGGTGCCCGCCTCGCCCACGATGGCCAGCCCTGGCGTGGTGTCGATGAGGACTTTGAGGCTGTCACGTACCAGCACCTGATCCTCGGCGAGCACGACACGGATGGGCAGGGAGGAGTGACGCGAATCGGTGTCGATGGTCATGCCTTGGTGCCCCTCCGGTCGTAAGGCAGTCGAGCCGACACGCGAAAGCCTCCTTCAGGTCGGCGGCCAGCGTGGAACGTGCCTTCGTACATCTTGGCCCGTTCGCGCATGCCGATCAGGCCGTGCCCGCCGTGGCTCGCTCGCGGCGGGCGGCCATGGCGGGGACCGTCGTCGACGACCTCGATCACGGCTTCCCGCCCGTCGATGTCCACGGTGACCGAGCAGCGGGTGGGCGCGGCATGAGTGATGACATTCGTCAGAGCCTGTTGCACGATTCGGTACACCGACATCGCGACCGCGGGAGGTATCGCGGCCCCTTCACGGACGGTCAGGTTCACCTCGACTCCGGCCGAGCGGGCGTGGGCGGCCAACTCGGGCAAGTCCGCCATGCCGGGAACGGGCAGATGGGCCTGCTGGGGATCGCCGTCGGAGCGCAGGAGGTCGAGCACTCGGTGGATCTCGGTGAGCGTGCTCCGGCTGGTCTGCTCGATGACGGCCAGCGCGGCGCGTACCTCCTGCGGGCGGGCCTCGGCGACATGGTTGGCCACGGTGGCCTTGACGGCGATCAGGCTCATGCTGTGGCCGATGACATCATGCAGTTCCCGGGCGATGCGCCGGCGCTCGTCGGCCACCGCGGCCTCGGCGAGGTGACGGAGGAGGCGAGCGGTCGTGTCCCGCTTCCAGCGGACAGCCGTCCCGATGGCCCACCCGGCGGCCAGCAGGACACAGATCGTGCCGATCTCGATCGGCCAAGCGGGCGGCAACTCGCTGGGCGCTGCCGCGGGTGCAAGGCCCGGGAACACCCGCTCGTAGAAGATCAGGACCGCGGTGACCGCGGCGAACGCGCTCGCCGTCAAGCCCGCCACCGACCATCCGACCGAGGTGGTGGAGGCCACCAGGTACAGCACCAGCACGGTCGGCACGAACGACACCCAGATCGCGCCCGCCGCGACGGCGCCGGCCACGGTCGCCAGCACGCCCGCGGCGCACGCCAGAGCCAGCATGGCCCGCGGCCGGCGCCGCCGAACGGCGACCGGAATGCTCATGACCGCAGCTACCAGCCAGGCCGACCAAGCGGGCCACCACGACGACGGACCTGGTGGATCCACGATGGCGTATCTGATGATCAGCGCCACGATGACCGCCACCACCGCGTCGGTGACGGCCCGCCCGCCGAGCCGCCGGGCCCACTCCATAACCGCGACGTTATCGCTTCACCGGAGCATCCGGCATCTGCCCACGGTCGGACAACCGCATCCGACTGGGGTCATACGACCAGCTCGTGCAGGCCAACCAAGATGCGACCCGAGTCAGACGCGCCCCCACCGCACCGCCCATCACCATGCTGGTGCACCCGGCATACCCAGAGACGCACCCGACACGGACAAGATGGGCAGGAACCTATGAATATTGATCTTCGCGGGCGAATCACACGATGGCGACGGGCCGACGCGGACCGGCGCGCCGCCAACGCCACGGCCACCCTGGAACGGCAACACCCGTTTCCCGGGCGATGGGTGAGCGCCATCTCGCTGATCGGCGGCCCCACACTGATCATGACTGGAACTCTCCTGCGCTCCCAGTTCCACTTCTTCGTCCCTCACCAACTCGCCGCCTACACCCGGCAGCCCGCCCTCATCACCGCCGCCTACACCTGCTTCGCCGCCGGGTTCGTCCTGCTGTGGCCAGCGGTCATGACGCTGGCGCAAAGGATCGCCGCCACCAGCCCGCTATGGGGACTGTGGGGCGGCTGCCTGGTGATCGTCGGCCTGTTCACCCGGACCTTCCAGTTCGGCACTGATCACCTGGCCTTCCACCTGACCGACAGCCTTGGCCTGCAGACAATGCTCAACGGCATCGACGACTACTACATGGCATGGCGGGACACGATCTGGCATCCGTTCAGGGCCATATCCGGACCGGCCTTCTTCGGCTGGGTCGTGCTGGCCATCGGCGCCTACCGCTCCGGCGCGCTGGGGCTGGGCCGCTCGGTCGCACTCGGCCTGATGTCGGCGCTCGCGCTCGGAACGCTCAAAGGCACCGAACCACAGTCCTTCATCGCCGTGGGCGGCCTCTGCGTCGCCTTCATCCCCCTGGGCATCTCCCTGCTGCGCAGTGGCCCCCCGCCGACCAGACGCGCCATGGTCTGGGTCGTCGCCCTCATCATCGTGCACATCCTCATGACGGCCTACGGCCCAAGGGGATGACGCTCCGGACCAGTGGTACGTCGGCAAGCCCCTGAACCCACCTCACCGGCACCGGCATCTGCACAAACTACCTGTACACGGCTCTGCACCTTCATCTGTACGCCGACACCAAGTCCCATCGCCCAAACCGATGACGACCAGTTCGCCCACCGTGCCGGTGTCGCGTCCGTGCGCGCCGATGAATGCGGACGCCTGCTGGGCCAGCTCCGCCGCTCTGGCCCCGCTCCGCGGCTGCGAGGACGCCGTCAGGCGCCGCTTCCAGGCTGTTGGTCGTGACGCCGGTGGCCACCGGACCGGGGAGGAGCACGCTCGCCCCGATCGGGGCGCCTTTCGTCGCGCAGGCCGTGGTGGAGTGTCTCGGTCAGCGCGATGACGGCCGCCTTGGAGGCGGTGTAGCCGTAGGAGGCGCTGCGGCCGGGGAAGACCCCCAGGCCGGCCACCGAGGCGGTGTTGACGATGTGGCTGGGCTCTCCGCGGCTCAACATCCTGGGCAGGAAGGTCTGCACGCCGTTGCCTCGCACGTGGGCCCGTGGACTGCAGGCGGGGTGCCCCGGCACCTCCTGTGGAGAACACGCCGCCTGCCAGTTGAGGTTCAGCCGCAGTGCACGTTGTTGAGCTCGGTGGTCGTCCAGGCCGGTACCGTTCCGGCCACGTCAATGCACTGGCCGGGCGCCGACACGTACACCGGGCCGGCGTAGTACTCGTATTCATTGGCATCGGTGTGCTCGCCGCTGCCGTCAGCTTTCGATATCGTGACCCGTTTCCAGCTCTTGGTGCCGTAGTAAGGCCCATAGCCGTAGGCCAAGGCGCAATTCTTTCCGGTGCTGGAGCTGTAGTGCACCTCCAGGGTGCCGGTGCGCTTGTCATACGAAGGGATGGCGTAGACGCCGACGCGGGAGTAGCCGCTGCCACAAGGGCCTGCCGCGCTGCGGCTGGCCGCTCCTGCTGGAGTCGGGGCCACGCCTGTTACCGTGGCCGCGGCGAGTACGAGAACGCCCAATCCATGCTTCATGACTTTCATTCCTCGGCTCCGTCCGATATCCGAATGTGATCACATCGGTTGTTGATGGGCAGGTCGTTCTTGCCGCATCGGCGGCAGCATTTCCTTCCGAAAGGTCGGTACGAGTGTCAGGAGACGCGGCGTTCCAGGTGCTCCTTGGCCTGCCGGACCTCGTCCCGCACGTCGTCGATCAGCCAGCGGCGCAGGAGGGGCTCCGCGATCCAGCGGATCCAGGGCCGGAAATGGAACCGCAACGTCCTCACCAGCAAGGTCCCGCCCTGATGAGGGGTGCAGACGAAGCTGGCGTCGAAGTCCGATGCCAGCCGCGTCAGGCGGTTGGCCGGTGGTGGTGCCAGGACGACGTCCACCCGGTGTCCGGGAGTGAGCCGCATCCGGGACACCGCGGGCGGGGCAGGCAGGCCGGCCAGTCGTGGGCGGAAGCCGAATTCGCAGACGTTCTCCGAGCGGCGAACCCACGTCACCGGCCGGATCTTACGGTCCACTTCGGCGTACTTCTCCGGGTCCATGACGAAGGAGAGCAGATCATCGGGGCTGCAGTCGATGGTTTCCGTGACTTGCGCGGTCAGCATGGCTTCTCGCCGGTCAGTGGGCGGGCGCGTCGCCGTAGGGGACGGTCATGAGTTCCAGGTTGTGGCCGTCAGGATCGGTGACGTACACGCCGCGACCGCCGAAGTCGTGGTTGATCTCGTTCGGTTGCTGGTGGAAGGGATCGGCGTAGTAGGCGAGCCCCGCCTCGCGGATGCGCGCGAAGGCAGCGTCGAAGTGCTCTTCGCTGATCAGGAACGCGTAGTGCTGCGGCTGGATCTCGCTCTGTCCCACGTCCACGTAGTCCAGCGTGATCCCGTTGGACAGCCTGAGCGGCAGGAACGGCCCCCAGGGAGCACCGAGGGGCAGGTCCAGAAGGTTCGCCAGGAACGTGGCCGAGGCAGCCTTGTCACGGGCGTACACGATGGTGTGGTTCAACTCGACGTTCATGCTCGTCCTCTCACTGCAGGGGTCGTTCTGAGGCCAGGGCTCGCGCCGCGACTAGTACATCGCCAATAATAAACCATCTGTCGGTTTATTAATAGTTTTCACCACCTGATAGCGATGGCGTGCCTTGGACGATGGCGTGGTTCTACTCGACGCCCATGCTCGCCCTCTCAGGGCAAGGGTCGTTCTGAGGCCAGGACTCGAGCCGCGGTAGACTTTAGTACATCGATCCATTGCTTGGAACGCCGTTCCAATCGGAGGGGTGCATGTCACGGGACCTGCCAGGTGTCGTCCGGCTGCGCGACCGCAGCGAGGAGCTGACGCTGCGCACGATTCTGACCGCGGCGCGCGTGCTGTTCGCCGAGCACGGCTACGCCCGCACCCCCATCCGCCTCATCGCCAGACAGGCCGGGATCTCACCGCAGACCATCTACGCGCACTTCGGCTCCAAGGCGGGTGTGCTCAACGGCCTGGTCGACCTGCTGGACGACGAGGCCGGCCTGCCCGACCTGGTGGCCGAACTCGACGCGCTGCGCGACCCCACCGAACTGCTCGGCCTGCTCGCCAAGGCGGCCCGCCAGATGCGGGAACGATGCGGCGACATCCTCACGATCCTGAACTCCGGCGCAGCCGTCGATCCCGACATCGCCGCCACCCAGGCAGAGGGAGCGCGGCGCAACCGGCTCGGCGTCGAGATGGTCGTCGAACGCCTCCACGGCACCGGCCACCACGTCCACCCCCGTGCCGCCGACATCGCCGTCGCCCTGACGAGCGAGGGAGTCCACGACAGCCTGGTCATCGACGCCGGCTGGTCCCATGACGAGTACGAGTCCTGGCTCAGGCAAGCCCTCGCCACCGCCCTGCTGCCCTGACGGCCGGTGCGGCCGAGCTGGGATCTCGATCACGGTGGGCGGGGTGGACCAACGGGGGTCACCTACGACGGGAGCATGGCGACCCTGTATGTCAACGGCACCCAGGTCGACCAATACCCGATCAGGCGGAGACCTGGTCGACGACGGCCGTGACCTCCGCATCGGCGGCATCGGCTTCTGGGGCGAATTCTCATCGCGAAGCTGAGGGTGATCCGACAATGAGGGAACCACCCCGCAGCTCACTGTCTGGGTGTCGGATTCGCAGGGCCGTCCGTCAAAGGTCGACGTAGAAGTGGCCAGTCGGCCGACCAAGTCGAAAGCGAGGTCGCCGCACGACAGATGGGCGACGAGCAAGGAACTGGCCTGGTCGGGCACAACGACAGGGAAGGCCGATGTCTCCCGTCACACGCTGCAGATTCCGGCGGGCAAGCTCCAGAAGCGCCGGCAAGTGCGTTGGCGGGCGCGAACGACCGTCGTTGGCGAGCCCGGCGTCTGGTCGGCGTGGCAGACATTCACGATCGGCGCTCCAGGGCGGGATCGCAAGTCACCGACGCGGACCGCCACCCCGACCTCTTCGGAATCGGCTTCAACCACCATCGAGACGACCAACAAGCTCGTCACCGCATGGGGCGGCTCGATAGCAACAGCTCAACGGTGACGGCCCTCCGCTCCTTTCGCACGACCAGCCCCAAGTAGCATCGCCAAGCTCGCCGACGGGGTGGCGTGAGGTCACCGATGGGTCGCGGGAGCGAGGGACTCGCTCTTGAGAGCGAGATCGGGGATCGCCTGGCCAGGCGATCACAACGGGCCAGCGAAACCGCAGGATGAGGGGCAGTCAACCGACCCCGAGGAGAGCCTGGCGATGAACCCCCGCACCGCCTACATCACCGCCCCGCTGCTCGTGCTGGCCTACGGAGCGATCGTGATCGACATCGTGATCGGGTTCATGGCGGCCGACCACGACGCCATGGGGCCGCTGTTCGAGCAGGTGCAGGCCGTGCCGGGGGCGCAGCTCGTCATCCACGACGCGGGGCCGTTCCTGTTCTACGTGGCCCAGCTCGCACTCGTCGTCCACCTGGCCGCCCACAAGCAGGTCAAGATCTGGACACCTGCCCTGGTGGCCGTCGATCTCGCGCTGCCGCTCGTCAACAAGGACCTCATGTCCGTCGGAGCGCTCTTCCTGCTGGTGTCGTTCTGGCCGCTGGCCAGGAGGAGCATCCCCGCCGCCCGGCGCACGTCGGTCCATGCGTGAGGAAGGGAGGCATCGTGTCCGAGCCAACGCTCATCACCGTGGCGCGCCGCAGGCTCCGTGCGCTTCCCCACCTCCGGGTGGACGCCGCGCTCGCCACGCTGATCGCGATCGTGCAGCTCTGGCCGCTGATCTCGCGTGAGAGCCCGCAAGGGGGGCCGTGGCACTGGTGGGGGTACGCGGTCGCGGTCGCCGCCTCGGTCCCCGTGGTGTGGCGGCGACGCGCGCCGATCGTGGTGCTGCTCGCCAGCCTGGGCGTGAGCACGCTCTACGATCTCGCCGGCAACGTCGCCGACCAGCCCATCTGGTACGGCGCACTCGTCGCGCTCTACACCGTCGCCGCCTACAGCCCGCCCGGTCCCAGAATCATCGCGTTCGGGGTGACCACGGCCGGCGGCCTGCTGACGGTCGGCTCCTGGGAGACCGCGCTGCGCGGCACGGTGCTGCTGGTCGCCGCGTACGCCATCGGCAGGGCGGCGGCCACTTCCCGGGCCCACGCGGCCGCCCTGGAGGAGCGCGCGGCCAGGATGGAGAAGGAGCGCCAGATGGCGGCCGAGCTCGCCGCGCAACGCGAACGTGACAGGATCGCCGGCAGGTGGCGGGGACCGGCCTGCGGCTGACCTATGACGTGCGGGGCGAGCCACGCCAGCCGCGCGCCACCTCGTTGACCAGCAGGCCGGGCTCTGAGTTCAGTCGGCGGTGCGGGCCGGGCGGGTCCACCATACCTGTGCCGCCAGGACGGTGCCCGCGCCGAACAGCGCGACGCCAAGGGGCACGTGGATGGCGACGTCGCCGCTGGCGCCGACCACGAACTGGACACCGGTCAACGGGACCATCGACGCGCTGACGACCAGGTATCGCACTGATTCGTGGCCCACCCGCCACACCAGGAACGCGGCGATGACCTGGAGGACCAGGGCGACGGAGACGGCGCCGCCCGCAGCATCGTGCAACTGGCGACCGCCCTCGTTTGACAAGAGTTGTCCAGCGGTGAACGCCTGCATCAGCAGGGTGGCGGCCAGGAACAGCGTTGTCGCCCTCATCAGGCCGAAGAACCGGGGAAGCGGGGCGTGCTCCGCGTGAGCCGGAAAGGGCGGCTTGACCGACGATGACATGGGATCACTCCTTGGTGGTCGCTTTGCTGGGTGGGGTGAAGGGATTGCCGGCTGCGATGACTCACCCCGGATCCTGAGAAGTGCCGGGCCGGACCCCGCCCGGACGGGGTTCAATGACGATCTGCTCCTGGTCGGGGGTGGTGTCAGCGCTCAGCGCTGTCCGTTCACCAGGTCACCGGCAGCGCGTTCAGGCCGAACACGACGCTGAAGACCCGGAAGTCCACCTGCTCGTGCGGGTCGGCCAGGGCGAGGCCGGGGAACCGCTGGAGCAGGAGGGGGAAGGCGATGCGCATCTCCATTCGTGCCAGCGGCGCCCCGAGACAGTGGTGCACGCCGTGGCCGAAGGCGACATGACCGGCGGCTCCCCGGCTGATGTCGAGGGTCTCGGGATCCTCGGCGAAGGCAGGGTCGCGGTTGGCGGCGGGAAACG
>NZ_SMKP01000331.1:0-5398 GCF_004349015.1 Nonomuraea diastatica | reverse complement strand
CAGCGCGGCCAGATCGGCATCCCAGGACACGACCAGATCGTAGGTCAAGACGAAAGTCACCGCAGGATACTCCACGGGCCACAGACCGGCCCTCAGCGACTTGAATCAAGATCTACGAATGTAGTACCAGGTCCAGGAGGGCGATCCCACCCAACTCAAGACGATCGCAGGCTGGCGCTCTACGCCGTATCTCGAGTACACCATCCACACCCCCAAGCCGACGAAGCACGATAGGGAAATTTGCTCAGTCCAGCCAGCTATCACCCAGTACAAAGAGGACAAGGGTAGGCTTCCGCTGTGGGACCAGGAGCTCCTCGGCGACAAGGGCAAGCGGCTCGGCGTAGTGCGCTGGGGGCAGGGCATTCCGAGGGGTAGTTTGTGGTCCCCCAGCTTCCGTTGCGACTGGAAGAAGCTAGGAGTCGGCAACAAGGGCGGCGCGAATACCGGTGGCTGTATCTACATCAGGGCCGATCGGGTGTTCACTATGTCCAAGAGCAAGGATGACGAATGGCTGGACGTCATCAATCACATCGAGAAGGCGTTAAACCCGACGACGAATGCCGGCACCTACCCGCCCTACCGTCCGGGCGACACCACCGACAAGCGGGACGACAATCTCCCACCGGTCAAGGGGCCCCTGGGTACCGAGCTGCCGAAGGTCATCCCGGGCAACTATCTCAAGCCGCCGAACACCCCTGAGGGTTATCCTCTCTGGAGGGGAACCGATGACGGTTACGAGGACAACCGGAAGGTCTTCTCGCAGCATGCGTTCGAGGTTCCCCAGGACAACTTCCGGCTGGGTAACCACTTCAGCTCGAACTATTGCAAGTACTACACTTCGGAGGTCTACGTCAAGTACGGCTACACCAAGGTGCAGTGCGACGAGTATCCCTTCGCCTCTACTGCCGAAGGAGCAGCCAAGGACAAGATTCACTATTCTGTCCAAGGCGTCCGGAAGGAACACAACTGGCTCCATGGGAATGCGTTGAAGGCGTTCTACGGCCACTACCGGCTTCTCACCTATGACCCTGTCAACACCATTACCAAAGTAAGCGACAGCCCGTTCTGGGTGAAGATCGTGGATTAGCGACTGCTGTACATGCGGGGCTGCCAAGCGCAGCCCCGCATTTTTCTCCTGTGAGGATGTGGCGGAGATGGACAAGAGACAGGATCTTCCTGCTGACAATCAGTGGGACCTGCTGGTCGAGCACGGGGAGTGGCTCGAACTAGGGTTTCACGCCCTCTGGATTGAGGGTGATAACGAGGAGGAACTAGCGCGGCTGCTCAGGGGGGATCTCGATGCGCGGGTGGAGTGCGACTTGAGAACGCTGGCCAGGATGGATGCGGAGCCGGATGCAATGGGTGTTTGGATAGGTCCACATGCGCCCGGCTGGACACACGCATTCGTCTTCGGCATGTGGTCGTTCCACCCCGCGATCCGGAATCTGGGCAAGCGACGGGTTTTCGAGGTTCAGTACACGGGTGAAGTGGGCGAAGGGCTAGAGCCGTTGTACCTCAACTACGACGGTGAACAACTCGGCGACGTCACGCCGCCTTTCGAGGAAGGCGGTGACATGGTTTTGCCTGACTATCGGCCCTACACGGTCGGGCTGGAACTGGAGGGGAAGAGGATGCGCGAGCACGTGCATCTTTTCTTCTGCATGATGGGGCGTGTCACGGGACGCTTCGCCGACCGGGATTGGTGGACGGCGGCCCGCGCTTTCTACCGCATCCCTCGCGAAGCGTGGGAGGAATGACGACCGGGTGCCGGGCCGTTCGCTTCGCTGCGCACGCCGAGCCAAGCCCCGACAGGCGGAGAGGTCATGCACACCCTGGTCGATGGGCTCGATCTGACTCGGCACAACCACCCTGGTCCACGAGCCCACCACCATCCTCCGCAAGCCAGAAACTCCGCTTGTAACGTGCAGGAAACCGAGGGTTGGTCCGCGTGGCCGCCGCGGCCAGCAACTGGATTGGTGAGCGGGCGGGGAAGGAGGCGTGGATTTGTCCGACCCGGTCTGACAGGCTGACGGCGGTGTTGGAAGATGAATGCACAAGCGCGGCCCAAGATGCGCTCCACCGGGTGGTCTTGCGGGCTGTAGCGCGCCCGAACAACACCTCCATGGTGGGTGGTCGGCCAGGTAGGCGCTGACGGCCTTGGCGTGGTGGATGTTGTTGTCGTCGCAGATGACCACGATCGCCAGGGTCGTCGGTACGGCCAGGTGGACTGTTCCAACAGGGCGGTGAAGTCGGCGGCGTGCAGACCCGCGTCGGCGCCGGCGATCTCCTTCATGGAAGGGATGGCGCTCAGCTTTACGCATGTATCGGGCATGACCAACGGCTATGTTCGTCGCATGTCGAGCCGTCGTAGCGGGTCACGAGAGGCCTGAGGGCTGAGAATCGGGGTCTGACCTGGGGATACGCCTGCAAGATCATCCCGACTATATCCCCGGATCATGGTCCTACGGCTGCATACGGGCGCCGCCGGCTGCCTATCAAGGTTCACCAAGCAAAAGACCTGCAGCCGTGAAACCGCAGGTCAGTGGCCAAAACGCCTGGTCAGATGCGTGCCCCCGGCAGGATTCGAACCTGCGGCACCCGCTTTAGGAGAGCGGTGCTCTATCCCCTGAGCTACGGAGGCGGACTCTGGTAAGCCTAGCGAAAGTCTGGCACTGCGTGTGACGTGGAGCCGGGGTGAGTTTGGTTGGGTTGGTTATGGGAGTTCTGAGCTGCGGTAAAGGCATGGCAAGTGATCGGATTGTGCCTCGGCAAGCGTGGATAACGTCTGCCTGTGACCAGGAGGAGATGCGCGCGGGCCCGTCGGCGGCCCGTTGTGTTGTTCGGGGCGTTGCTGGCGCCGGGGATCCTTGCCGGTGGGTTGCTGGCGGGGGAGATGGAGGGCTTCGAGCGGGACGTACGGGTGGCCGGTGTCGAGCGCGGGAGCGGGATGGCGGTGTTGGCGCCGGTGCGGTTGCCTGCCCCGGCGCATCCGGATGGTGTGTATGAGGGCGTGGTGCCGGCTCCTGTCCGGGAGGCCCCTGAGCCGGTTCGGCCGGTTCCGGCTGTTTCCACGTCTGGGTCTGAGGGTGGGCCGGAGCCCGAGTCCGAGCGGGTGGTGACTGAGGAGCCGGTGACGCCTGCGCCGGTGCGGACCGAGACGTCGTGTCCGGGGGAGTGGGCGGGCACCTGGTTGTGGGAGTTGTGCCGGGCGCGGCAGCAGGCTGTGGATTCGGACGCGGGCGGCGGGGATGTGCTGCCGGGGATCTGAACCGTGGCCCGGTGGGTGGCGTACCCGTTGGTAGCGAGTGTTGAGCGCTCCTGGGTGGTGGGGTGTTCGGGATTGGTGGTTGACCGTACAAAGTGGGTTTTTTGTCTCATAACAGCTCTTCGGAGTTCGCTCCGGACTCTCTGGGGGCTGTAGTAACGTGCGTGCCTGACCCCGGTAACGAGTTTGCAAACGGAGGAGTCGAACGTGCCAGCCCCTCGGTCAGCGGGTCTGATCGCGGTCGTCATGGCGATGGCTTCTCTAGTTGCGCCGTCCGCACAGGCTCAAGCTCAGGAGCGGGAGCCGCGTGACCCCTCCGGCCTGACCGCACTGCGGCAAGGGGCCGAGAAGTCGGCCAAAGAGCTCGAGGACGCCACCAAGGCACTCGAGAAGCGCCGGGCGGAGATCGCCGCCTCCGAGAAGCAGCTCAAGTCCAAGCTCACCGCTCTGCAGGAGCTGGAAGGGCGGCTCGCGGTGATGCGGAGGCCCGTGGCCGAGCTGGTCGAGTTGATGTACGAGCAGCCGGTCGCGGCGGATGGGGTGCTTCCGTTCCTGTCCGGAGGGTCGGATCAGCGGAAGCTGCGGGCGCTGACGGACGCGACCCACATGGTGACCATGCGGCAGCAGGCGGTCGAGCAGACCAGCGCGCTCTACAAGGAGGCCGAGCGGCTGGCCGCCGAGGCGCAGGAGTTGCGGGCCGGCAACCTGCTGGCCGAGGCGCAGATAGCGGCCGAGGTGGACACGTTGCGGAAGCGGTCGGACAAGATCGTGAAGTCGCTGACGGCGGAGCTGGTCAAGCTGGGTATCAAGATTGACAAGGTGGGGCGGGACGCGCTGGGGTGCAATCCGCTGCGTGCGGCGACGGCCGATGACTATCCCAACGGGCTGATCCCCAAGGGCATGTTGTGCCCGTTGCAGCAGAAGGGGCACAGTCTGAGGGCCGACGCCACCATCGCGTTCGTGAGCCTGAACGAGGCCTACCGCAAGCAATTCGGTAAGTCGATGTGCGTGACCGATGCCTATCGCAGTCTCGGCGAGCAGCAGTCCGTCTATTACCGGCGGCCGGGGTTCGCCGCCGTGCCGGGACGGAGCAACCACGGGCTCGGGCTGGCCGTCGACCTGTGTGGCGGGGTGGAGAGGTCAGGGTCGGCGGAGTTTGTCTGGATGGAGAAGAACGCCAAGAGGTATGGATGGTTCCATCCCGCCTGGGCCTACAGCAATCCGTTCGAGCCATGGCACTGGGAATATGATCCCGACATCGACTCGGTGCTCTAGACGGTGGTCACCTGCGCGCTGCAGAAGGCGCAACGGGAGGCGGCATTGGGGATCTCCGACAGGCATTCGGGGCAGTCGCGGGTCGTCGCCTCGACCTTGGCGGTCAGACGGTCCTTGACGTGGGCGTAGGGCTTGACCACGAGGAAGTAGACCACGCCGGCGACGATCAGGAACGACACCACCGCGTTGATGAAGTTGCCGTACATGAAGTCGGACTGGCCGACCGTGATCCTCAGCGACGAGAAGTCGGGCAGGCCGCCGAACGCCGAGATCAGCGGCGTGAGCAGGTCTTTCACGAACGACTGCACGATCGAGTTGAAGGCCGCCCCGATGACGACGGCCACGGCCAGGTCGATGACGTTCCCCTGCATGAGGAACTTCTTGAATCCACTCATGCAGATGGATGGTAGCCGCGCGCTCACGGGCCGCCACCCGGATTGATGGTGATCGACAGACGGCCACCGGCCTGGGCGGCGGCCAGCTCTGCCGCCTGGGTCGGGGTGGTCGCGAGCACGATCAGGGCACCGTGGTCGTTGCCGGAGTCTCTCGTGGCCGCCGGGATGGTCAGGACCGTCAGCTCCGACGCGATCTGGCGGGCGGGCCGGCCTTCCTGCCAGGACGCCAGCACGCCGATGGTCGCGCCGGGAGAGATGAGCTCGACCGCCGTGGCGTCGGCTATGCGCACGGGGGTGGCCACCATGCCGGGCGGCAGACGGAACGAGTGGAGGAGGCGGACATCGGTCAGGGGCTCGCCCTTGCGCATGGGGGTCGCGAGGATCTGGCCGGTCTGCGTGGTGCGCACCGCTCCTGACGGAGGGTGGGCGAGCGGGACGGGGCTGAAGTCGTCGGGGTCGAGAG
>NZ_SMKP01000330.1:0-5667 GCF_004349015.1 Nonomuraea diastatica | reverse complement strand
CACGGTCAGATACTCCGGTCCGGTGATGATGTAGCCGGAGGAGTTGCGGTGGTCGGCGCCTGCGTTGCCGATCGTCTGCCCCGTGCCGGAGACGGTGCCGTCGCCGGTCTTGACCGCCAGCTCGGCCCGGCCGTCGCCGTCGTAGTCGTAGACCTGGAACTGGGTGTAGTGCGCGCCGGCCCGGATGTTGCGGCCCAGGTTGATGCGCCACAACCGCTGGCCGTTGAGCCGGTAGGCGTCGATGTAGACGTTGCTGGTGACCCCGGACTGGGCGTTGTCCTTCTGGTCACTCGGATCCCACTTGAGGAAGATCTCGTACTGGCCGTCGCCGTCCGCATCGCCGACGCTGGCGTCCCCGGCGGTGTAGTTGCTGCCCGGCCGGGAGATCGGCACGTCCAGGTAGGTGCCGCCGGCAAAGCGCAGCGACGGCTCGGACGCCGCCTGCTCGACCCCGCCCACGACCGCGCGGATGGTGTAGGAGGCATCGGCGGGCGCGCCGCCATCCAGGTAGTTGGTGGCGCCGGTCAGCGGTGAGGCGTTCACCTTGGTCGCCCCGCGGTAGAGGTTGAAGGCGGTGTCGGGGCTTTCGGTGCCCAGCAGCCGCCAGGAGACCAGGTTGCCCGACCCGGAGCGGACGCTGATCAGGCCGCGGTTGAGGTCTTCCATCTGCCGGCCTGTGGGGTTGGGGGTGGGGCCGGGGTCGGTCTCCAGGTAGTCGAGGTTGGGTAGGCCATCGGCGGTGGTCGGGCTCAGCCGGATGGTGTTACTGCCCGCGTTCAAGGTGACGGTCAGCGTTTTGGCGGTCCAGGTGGTCCAGGCGCCGGTGGGGTCGAACGCGGTGGCCGGGTGCGCGACCGTTCCGTTGACCAGCACGTCGGCAGAGCGGCCCGCGGTGGCGCCGTTGGCATACCCCAGGGCGATGGTGGCGGTGCCGGCGGCGGACGCGGTCACGGTGAACTGCGCCGCCGCGCCGACCGCGTTGGTGCCGTTGCAAAAGCCGCTGCCGGAGAAGCCGGCATGGTTGGACTCGATGAGACCGTCACAGGTGGCGGGCGCGGTCTCGGCTTCGTAGCGGGTCGCGGCCGCGGAGGTCTCCGCAGTCGTGACGACACCGGCTGCGGCCATCGTCACCGCGACGCCGACGGCCAGCAGAGCGGCGCGGGATCTACGTAAGGACATGAGGAAACTCCAACTGTCATCGCAGGTAGTGGATGGGGGACAGGTTCAGCTCGCGCATGCGCTGCAGGACGTGCCTGGCCATCTCGTTCGCTCCGTAGGAGGAGAAGTGGGTCTTGTCATTGAGCTCGGGCAGGTAGAGGCGGCCCGAGCCGTTCGGGCCGAGCCCTTCCACGAGTGCCTCGCTCGCGGCGGTCAGGTCGATCAGCGGAGCGTCCTGCGCCGCCGCCACCTGCCGCATCGTCGCCGGGAGGTTCACGCCCACGCTGTTGACGTGCAGCGCCGTCGAGGTCAGCGTGCCGTCGGCGGCGAACAGCCGCCGCACCGGAGGCGTGACCAGCACCGGCGTCCCGCCCCGCGACCGTACCTGCGTCACCAGGCTGGTCAGGTTCGAGGCGAACGCCGAGGCCGTCGTCGACTTGTCGTTGTGCCCGAATTGGATCAGCACCGTGTCGCCGCTCCGGATCAGCGGCTTCATCGCGGGGAACAGCGCCGAGTTGGACAAGAAGCTGCCCGAGCTTTCGCCCGAGTCGCCGTAGTTGGCCACCGACAGGCCCAGCTTGAAGTACTGCGGGAGCTGCTGCCCCCACCCGGTGTACGGCGCAAGCAACTGGTCGCAGACGGTCGAGTCGCCCGCCAGGTACAGCACCGGCCCGCTCGCGGGGGCCAGCCCGATCCCGTTCAGCTTCGGAGCCGACCCAGAGAACACCAGGTCCAGCCCCGGTGTCCCGGTGCCGCCCTGTCCCGTGGGCTGCCCTTCCGGCTGGCGCACGTTCAGCGTGAACGAATACCGCGCATACGACCCCGCCGCCGTGGACACGGCAGGCAGCACGGTACGGCGAGCCTCGGCCTGCACGCTGGTCACACCCGGACTGGTCGCGTCGCCGAGGATCACGGTCACGTCGTAGTTACCCGGCGCGACGTCGACGTGGCAGGTGATCGGCGAGGTGCCGGTGCACCTCGACCGCAGCGCCGGATCCGGCTCCGGCCCCGGAGGGGTGCCGGTGTCGGTGCCGAAGACCTTGAAGTCGGCGATGCTCGCCCAGGTGGATGCGGCGAGCCCGGTCACCGTGATCCGTACGTATCGGGCGGCCGCGGTGAAGGCGTCACTCTGGACCTGGGCGGTGGAGGTGTTCGCCGTCCGGTCGGCCACCTGCGCCCAGGTCGAGCCGTCGGTGGAGACCGAGACGTGGTACCCGTACGTGCGGGCGAACTCCCAGCGCACTTCCGTGCCGGTCAACGTCGCCACATTTCCCAGGTCGACCTGCCACCAGTGACCTGTCCTGCCGTCGGCGGCACACCAGCGGGTGGCGGTGTCACTGTCGTTCGCCAGAGCCGGGCCGCGCCCGGACTGACTGGAATCGGCGCTCGTGGCCTTGCCCAGGGCCAGGTCGGTCACAGCCCCGGCCGGTGTCGCGAGCGGTACGGCCAGCAGGCCCGCCAGCACGGTGAGGAGGGCGAGAACGACGAGTCCAGAAGAGCCCGGTGGGCTGGGCAGGCGACCATCTGACCGAGAGGAACCCAAGGTGATTCCGCGCTTTCTCATGGGGGTCTGTACTGGCCGGCGTGCCGCATACGCGGCACGCCGGCCATCGGCTTCTTACGGGATGGCGCGAGCGCAGGCAGAGGTGGCGGCGTGCCTGCGCCACGGTGCGGTGCTAGGCAGCACCGACGCTGACGTCGAGGTAGTCGACGTTGGGCAGGCCGTCGGCGGCGGTCGGGTCCAACCGGATGGTGTTGCCGCCGGCGTTCAGCGGAACGGTCACCGTCTTGGTGACCCACGTCGTCCAGGCGCCGGTGACCTCGAACGACACCGTCCCCACCGTGGACCCGTTGACGACCAGGTTGGCAGCCCTGGCAGCGCTGGCGCCGTTGGCGAAGCGGATCCCGAGCGTCGCCGTGCCGGCCGCCGAGGCGTTCACCGTGAACTGCGCGTAAGCGCCGGCCGCGTTGGTGCCGTTGCAGAAGCCGGTGCCGGAGAAGCCGGCATGATTCGTGTCGATCGTGCCCTGACACACCGCCGGCGCGGCCTCCGCCTCGTAACGCCCCGGAGGCGGTGGCGTGTCGGGAGAGGTCTTGACGAGTGAGAGCTGGTCGACGATGACACCGCCCGAACCCGACGCCCGCACGGTGACGGTGGCGGCCCCGCTGGGCAGCGCGATGCCGGTGAGCTCGCGCTTGGCCCAGCCGCTCGACGACGGGATGCTGAGGGTGCGTTGGCTGCCGTTGGAGCCGGTTATCACGACCTGTCCGGCGCTGCCCCGAGCGTGCAGGGACAGGGTGTAGGTGCCTGCGGGCACCGATGCGATCCGCTGCTCGACGCCGCCGCTGTTGCTCACCTGGAGGGCGAAGCGAGACCCGTTCGCACCACCGTTGACGTTGGTCACCGAACCGCCGAGGTTCCGCCATCCGCGCACACTGGAGACGATGATGCGGTCGGCCTGGATGTCGGGGTTGAGGATGTAGTTGTTCGCCGGCCCGACGCGCCACTCTCCGGTCGTGATGTTGAACTGCCACTGGCTCATCGAGTGGAACTGTGGCCGCGCGCCGGTCTTGGTGATCGGCACCCACTGGTTGTATCCGATGCCGTTCCAGGCGAAGTCGGCCCAGCGGTCGCCTGCGTAGATCACCGTGTTCTGCTTGGTGCCCTTGACCGTCACGAAGAACCCGGTCTGGGTCACGTGGCTGTAGTCCATCTCGGTGCCGGCAAGGACGTACTCGCTGCTGTAGGAGCCCTGGACGTTGCTGCTGGTCGACTCATTGACGTAGTTGACAGAGGTGTTCCAGCCGTGCAGGTCCGACGCCGCGTGGTAGTACTTGCCGTCGAGCTTGAACATGGCGTTGCCCTCGCGACCGTCGCCGCGGCGGATCTCCACGCCTGGCTCGATCCGCAGCGAGTCGGACTCCCGGAACTTGGCCACGAAGCCGCGCGACCGCCCTTCGCGGTTGGAAAAGATGAGGTAGTCCTTGCCGTCGTCGTCGGTGAAGACGGTCTGGTCCCCGGTGCCGGTCGTCGGCGAGTTGGTGATCTGGGTCTGGAAGTAGCCGTAGTCGAAGGTGTCGGTCGGCGAGTCGCCCTGCAACAGCAGGACACCGTGCCCGCCCCTGCCCGTGTGCCACATCTGCACGGCGAGCACGTATTTGCCGGTGTTCTCGTTGTAGGAGACACCGAGCCGCCCGACCCAGCCCGCGCCGCCCATGGTGGCGCCGCTGCCGACGCCGGTGGAGCGCGTCGCGACGCGGTTCTCGAACTTCCAGTTCACCAGGTCCTTGGACGAGTACACGGGGATCGACACGAAGCTGACGTCGCCGTCGTACTTTCTCGTCGGGTTGGCCCGGTAGTACTCGGCGCCGGTGTAGTGCACGCCGTACCAGTAGTAGGTGTCGCCGAACTTGAAGACGCCCCCACCCTGCGAATAGATGGGATTGCCGCTGGTGTCGTTCCAGAAGACATTGTTGGTGATGGTCTGGAACGTCCCCTCGTCTGCGGCTGTCAGGTTGTCGGCGGCGGTCACCAATGCCGTCTTCGCGGCTGCGACTTCCGACGCGGTTGCCGAAGCGTCGGCGGCGACATCGGCCGCGGTGTTCAACGCCTTCGCGAAGGGCGCCCAGGAATCGCCGGTGTACTTGCCGGCGGAGCGCGTCTTGTAGTCCGCGACGAGACTCTTCAGACCGCGAACCATCACCAGACCATTCGCGGCCGCTCCCTGAGAGGAGAAGGACGCCCACGAGTCGGCGGTGTAATCCGCGGCGGAATAGCCGGAGACGTTGTCGTTGAGATCCGCCAGGGGTTCAGCCGCCGCGGCGATACCACCGGGTGCCGCCGCTGACATGAACAGCCATGCCGCGGTGACCAGCACAGTTTTGCGTAAGGTACCAATCATGGTGCTGCCTTTCGTTTCTAGTGGCGTCGCGCTTTCCGCGCTCACCCGTTGATGTCGAGGTAGTCGACGTTGGGCAGTCCGGCTGTCGTGGTCGGATTTCATCGGATGGTGTTGCTGCCGGCGTTCAGCGGAACCGTCACGGTCTTGGTGACCCACGTCGTCCAGGCGCCGGTGGATTCGAACGACACCGTGGCCACCGTGGACCCGTTGACGACCAGGTTGGCCGGCCTCTCCGTACCGCCACTGGTGCCGTTGGCGAAGCGGATCCCGAGCGTCGCCGTGCCGGCTACCGACGCGTTCACCGTGAACTGGGCGTAGGCGCCGGTCGCGTTGGTGCCGTTGCAGAAACCGCTACCGGAAAATCCGGCCCAATTCGTGTCGATCGTGCCCTGACACACCGCCGGCGCGGTCTCCGACTCGTAACGCTGCGCTGACGGCGTGTCGCCGGTCCGCTCGAAGGCGCCCAGATCCGGAGCCGGCCCGGTGTAGGGCAGGCCGACGTCGGTGCCTTTGTCGATCAGGGTGCTGTTGGCGGCAAGGCGGAGGTGGGGCAGCACGGGCAGGCTGCCGTCGGCCTGGCGGGGCGCATCCCAGCCGGAGGTCGACA
>NZ_SMKP01000329.1:0-5684 GCF_004349015.1 Nonomuraea diastatica | reverse complement strand
TGCCGCCTCGGAAGTAGACCGTGTCCCCGGGCTGGGCGGCCGCTTGCGCACGGGCAATGGAGGCCCACGGAGCGGCCTGCGTTCCCGAGGCGCTGTCGCTGCCGTTCGGGGCGACGTAGTAGACGGCGGCCGCCGCGTTGGCGACCGTCACGGACGTGGAAGCGAGCGCGGTGGGACTCACCACGACTGTCGCGGCCAAGGCGGCACACGCCACCGTCATGCAGCGTTTCATCACTGAACTCCGTCAGACGTTGAGAAAGCCGTCCATGGCGGCGGTCGGGCGCTTGCTGCCTTCGTCCCAAGCCGAGCTGTTGTAGTAGTTGAACGACGGGTAACCCTCGGGCTCCCAGAAGAAGGTCCCCAGACCGCCGAAGCCCTTGATCCCGGTGATGAACGCCCGCAGTGAGTCGCGCACCTGAGTGGGCTTGCCCACCGGGCCGCCGTACTCCACCTGCATGACCGGCTTGCCGTAGCTGGTCTGGATGGTCCTCATGTTGTTCAGCACGGGGCTCACGTTGCCGCCCTGCGCGTACGAGGACAGGCCGGTGATGTCCCACTTCCCGCCGTTGCCGCGGTAGGCGTTGAAGAAGTTCTGAATACTGTCGAACTTCTGCGGCTGGGCCAGGTGAATGAGCACCGGGGTGCCGGGGAAGACCTGCTTGGCCGAGTCGTAGGCGGCATTCAGCAGGCCGGTCATCTGGGCCGGTCGGCTGATGCTGCCGGTGGGCTTGCAGATGCCCGAGTTCGTCTCATTACCGATCTTGACCCAGTCCGGTGTGACGCCGGCGCTCCTGAGCTGGTTCATCGAGTTGGTCACGTAGGTGCGCATCGCCGTGAGCATCTGGTTGTAGCTCATGCCGGCCCACGCCGCCGGCGGGTTCTGCACGCCGACCGAGTTCCAGGTGTCCCCGAAGTGGAACCCGATGAGCACCTGCAGGCCGGCGTCCACACAGCGCCGTGCCATCTGCACGGTCTCCGCCATGCTGCAGTGGCCGTTGGCCGGGTGGCTGGACGGGTTGACCCAGGTGCGCAGGCTGATGGCGGTGATGCCATAGCCCTTGAGGATGGTGAACAGGTCCTGCCGCTGGCCGGACCTGTTGTTCCAGTAGTAGCCGCGTGCCTCCATCTGCGGCATCCAGCTGATGTCCGCGCCTTTGACGAAGGAGGCGGCCTCCGCCTGCGGTGCCCGGACGGCGCTGGTGCCCAACGCCAGCGCGCCGGCACCGGCCGCCGCGCCGAGCAGGACGGTACGCCGCCGCACACCGCCAGGTGCGCCTGTTTCGTTGTCGGTCATGGTGCGGGCTCCCTCCGATGCGGAGATGTCTGCTGTGAACTTCGACCTGGCACTGGGCAAACCGCCGAACCGCTGGCTTGCGAAGTACCCCTGATTGCGCCGACGGCCGATCGAACGAGGAGACGATCCCGGGCTACGGGCACGACTCAGTTGAGATGGGCGTGCCCCGACGGGCTGAGCCAGGCCACGGCCATCGGCGGGCATAGGAGCTGGACGGCATGAAACGATTCATCCCAATGCGCGGGCAGGGGTGCTTCTGCCCTCCTTACCCCTCGCGATCGGGGCGACGGCGTACGTGGAGGCAGGCGTGTCAGCGGGCTCCAGGTAGGTGGTGCTGTCGGTGACCGCGGCGATCGGCCGGCCCTCGCGGTAGACGCTGAAGCCGGCACTCACTCTGCCGCCCATTCCGGATCTGGTCACCTTGATACCCAGGAAAAGGCCAGCTCAGGGATATGCCATCAGGTGTCGTCGTGGCGACCGAACACGGCCGAGGCGTTCTATCCCGTGCGGGGTCCGGCCGCCGGCGGGCGTGGCCGGGAGCACGCGCGCACACGAGGGCGGCCTCGATCGTGAGGGCTAATCGAGTGGGGCGCATGGGAGCTCCTAGGGGGGTCGGAGCAGTTGAATCGATATAACGGCGCAAGCGTAGGAGCGTTGACATCAGTCGTCAAGGCTTCCGTTTCTCTCAGCCCTCGAGATGCTCTCCGGCGTCCTCGACTCGGCACCCCGTCCTTCGCGGCACAAGTGCTCTGTCGACGTGGACGGCTTCCGCGACGAGGACTCCCTGCTGCACCAACCATGGGCGCCGCCTTGCGCTTCGACCCGAGCCCGACATCGACGACTCTTCCCCCAGAGGGGCAAGAGATGGCGTGGCGAACGGAGCAGGCGCGGTGGTGGTCTTCAGCAGGCAGCCCGCATGGTGAGGCGGTTGTGAGCATGCGGTTTCCGAGCAAGCGGCTCGCCGCCGACGTGGCGGGATCAGGCTGTCGGGACCGGTCGACGGCCGCCACGGCGGACTCCAGCGGCATGGCCGGCCGAACCCGTTTACAACGGGCCACCGGTCGTCCCCGCCAAGACTCCTGACGTCATCCGGTTCGCTGTGCCACGCCCGCGCGGTCGGCCGGCTTCTACATGCGCCCGATGGAGCGGGCGCATGAAACTTTCACGTCCGCACTCCGGAGATCGCCCTCTCTGGGAACGTGCACAGAAAGGGAAATGGCCTATTCGCCGACGATTGCAGTGGTCTGCTTGCTCACAGCGCCCTTACCTCGGATTCCAGACAGCCCTTTCAGTACGCCATGCTCTGCATTACTGTGCACGTTCACAGAGCTTCATTCAGCCTGTGAGGAGGACATGTGATCGCATCCCCACCCCACACGCCGATTTCACACCTGATCCCCGCCATCGCCCGCCGCCGCAGAACATGCGGTGACACGACATCCGCCTAACGGGACCGTCGACACCAGCCCGCCCAAGTGAACCGTCCGCCCACCCGTGCCCCCAGGGCGCGGGCGCCACTGGGCCGGTCCACCGTGTCCGCAGCCGGCGACGCCGCCGGCCGTACGCGGTCGGCCGCGCCATCTACATGGGCAGGTGCTGGGACGATCCCTGCTTTTCGACTGCTGTTCCGACCGCCGGAGGACCCATGAAAAGGATCTTGGTGGCGTTGGCATTATGCGCCGCCGCGACCGTCCCCGCCGGGCAACCGGCCCACGCCGCCACCCGCTTCGCTCGGCATGCTCGGCGCAGACGTCTCCTCCCTGCGACGCGCGCTGATCTGGGCGCGAAGTACTACGACGCCGGTGGCGTGCAGCGAGATCCGCATGTGGCACGGCACGCTGTCCCACTTGTCCATGGTCATCGCCGACATGCGCGCCCGGTACGGCAAGGACGTGGTCATCGCCGAGACCGCCTACCCCTTCACCGCCGACTCCACCGCAGCGTGGTCACCTCCCGCTGCTCGGCGTACCGGTTCGCGGCGGTGCAGAGCACAGCGCGTAACGCCGGTGCGATCGGGGTCTTCTCCTGGGAGCCGACCTGGTACGCGGTACCCGGCAGCGGCTGGGACCCGGCGAATATCGCAAACAGCGGTAACGAGTGGGACAACACGGCCGTCTTTAACGGGACCGGCCACCTCAATCCCCACGTCCGGTGGACGCCGTAAGCCCGAGGGCAACCGTGCCTGCCGAGCACCCCGCCCGCTCCCGGCAGGCCAGGGCCCGTGGCACCGGAGACGCGAGCCCGTGACAAGCCGATGGCCCGCCGTGCAGGCGGCGCCGAACCCCTGCAGACCTTCACGAGAAAGCGCGGAATCACCATGGGTTCATCTCGGTCAGGTCGCCGCGTGCTCGGCCCGCCGGCTCGTCGAGACCCGTCGTTCTTCCTCTCACCTCCTCATGGACCTGCTGTCCGTACCGCTCGCGACGCCGGCCGCGGCGATGCAGCGTGCGGGCTCGTATCACGGGAGCCATCGGGGTCTTCCGCCTGGGGCCCGCCTGGTACACCGTCCCCGGCAACGGCTGGAACCCGGCAGACATCAACTCCTCCGGCAACGCCCGGGAGGACCAGGCCGTCTTCAACCAGAACGGCCGCATCAACCCCAACATCCGCTGGCTGCCCTGACCACGTGCGCAACGCTCCTGCCGCCCCTCGCGGGTGGCACGAGCACCCGCAACCGCTGGCGCCCCGCGCGTCCAGCCGGCCTGCCGCTGACCGGAGGCACCCGGCAGCGGACCCGACCGAACCCCCATCGCCACAGCCATCCCTACACCGCAAGGAGTCATCCATGACCATGCAACGGCGGACATTCCTCAGCGTGAGCGCGGCCGGAGCGGCGGGCCTCGGCCTGTCCCTGCTCGGCGGGGGGCAGGCGTTAGCCGCGGTCGGGTCGCTGGACCCTGCGCCGGCCACGCCGTTCGCGGTCGGCGTGCGCCGGTATGACTGGACCCGCGGCAGCCGCCCGTGCACGACCTACGTCTACTACCCCGCCACCGGCACTCCCGGCGGCAACCCGGTGACGAACGCCCCGGTCGCCAACGGTGTCTTCCCCGTCTACAACTTCACCCACGGTTACGGCAGCAGCCCGCAGAACTCCCTGTTCATCATCCGGGCCCTGGCCGCGGCGGGCTTCATCGTCCCCGCCCCGCACTTCAACCACAACTTCAACGACATCAACAACGGCAACACCTCCAAGGACGTCTCGCAGATCCTCACCGAGACCCTCGCCCTCAACACGAGCGGGCCGCTGGCCGGGCACATCAACGGCGGCATCGGCGTCGGGGTGTCAGGCCACTCCCTGGGCGGCATGACCACCCACGGCCTGCTGACCGCCTGGCCCGACAGCCGGATCATCTCCGCCAACCCGCAATCCTGCGTGGACATGGGCAACCCCGCCAGCTCGGTCTCGGCCAAGGTCCTGTTCGTCCACGGCGACCGGGACTCCACCACGTCCTACTCCTCGGCCCGGCAGGCGTACACGGAGATGACCTGGCCCAAGGCGTTCCTCACCTTCGTCGGCGGCAGCCACACCAGCTTCTGGAGCGACAACCGCTTCCCGAACACCGTCGTCGACTGGGCCCGCTGGACCATGTACGGCGACACCGCCGCAAGGGACCGCCTCCCGGCCGACGCCGCTGGGTCCAACACCAGGTGGGAAGCCCAGCTGGGCGACACGCCCGGCGGCCCCGCCGCCTACACCCTGGTGGCCCAGCACAGCGGCAAGGCCGCCGACATCAACGAGGCCTCCACCGCAGCGGGAGCCAGGCTCATCCAATACACCGCCAACGGCGGACCCAACCAGCAGTTCGAGTTCGTCGACACCGGCGACGGCCACGTCCGCCTCAAGGCCCGCCACAGCGGCCTGTTCCTCCAGCCCACGGGCACCGCGACCGGCGCGGACGTCGTCCAACAGGCCGACACCGGCGCCACCGTTCAGCAGTGGCGCGTGGTCGACCACGGCGGTGACGTGATCAGCCTCGTCAACCGGGAGTCCGGCCTGGCCATGGACGTCTGGGAATACTCCACCGCCAACAGCGCCCGCATCACCCAATACACCTACAGCGGCAACCCCAACCAGCGCTTCACCCGCCGTCGCGTCTGACACGGACCTGACGGGGCACCGCTCGGGCAACGGGGGGGCGGGCGGTGCCCTGATATCCCTTCGCCATCACACTGGACGGGTTCCATGACACAGCCTCTCCATGATCCAACCTCACCGCGACGTCCGCACAGACGCCGCACCACCTTCGTCCTCGTCGGCGCGCTGATCGCGAGCTGCGCCGCCGCACTGGTCACGGGACCGTCGGCGAATGCGGCCGTGATCGACCCGGTGGCGTACTACCAGATCGTCTCGCGGCACAGCGGCAAAGCGGTCGACATCGCCGACCAGTCG
>NZ_SMKP01000328.1:0-5733 GCF_004349015.1 Nonomuraea diastatica | reverse complement strand
ACTCGGTCATGGGCAAAGAATCTCATGCGCAGCATGCTGGGCACGGACGGATACCACTCACCGCGGCCGCGCCCAGCAAATGCCATGTTCTTTCCCCGCATAAACCCCTGCCGCCGGATTTTCTGCGCCGCTTTTGTGGCGGCCGCATCGGTGCTGGCGATCTGTGTCATCTTGAAGATCACCAAGGCTCAGGAGCGCCACCGCGCCGCCGCGAGCCTATAAATGTATGCCGACCGGCCGGCCCACGATGGTAGGAGTCAGGGCCACGGCGAGGTATCGGTAACAGCCTGAGTGTCCGTTTCGTGCCATGACTGCTGTGGGGCTTTAGCGGGGTCTGGAGACTCGCCTGAGGACGAGAACAGGCACGATCTTCGAGATCATGAGGTTCTCGACGCCTAGTGATCACCAGAGAAGACCGTGCCTGTCCTGGCATCATCGCCGATCAGTGTTGCCCTTGGCCAACTGGCCGGGCATGGGCCGGTGGCCGCCTCCGCTGCCGAATGCCTCAGCCTGCTGGAGTGCTTCCAACGCTTTCCCGACCCCCGTGATCCGCGTGGCGTCGGCAACATCGCCCAGGCCATCCGCCACATCTCCCGCGACGCCACCCGCACCCTCACCGTCCTCGACCTCACATGATCGAGAAACCGGATAAACGCCACTACGCCGGAGCCCTGACGCCCAGACGCCGGCCCTGTTTCAGAACCCACGCCATCACTGGCAATAGTCGTAGGAATACCATTGGCCGCACGCTTGATTGTAGGCATGTCTCGAGGGACCACCTACGGCCGACGTTTTATACGGAAACCCCGTGACCGGCAACCATAGCCGTGTCGATTACGGCCGCGAGCCCGATGGACCCGCGGAAAGGCGCATCGGGCGCAGGACCACGCCGATCAGGCGATCGGCCGGGAAGTACCCGATCTGTTTGGAGTCGAAGCTCCGCTCGTAGTTGTCGCCGAAGGCGACGAGGTGACCGCGCGGCACCCGCTGCGCGGGGTGGTTCACGAGGGCGGGGGCCGTGTCGCGTGGCGGCGGGTCGCCGGGTATGGCGGCGACCCGTTTGATCAGCAGGTTTATATCGGCCGGTGTCCGCCTGGTCGGAGGCCGAGTCCAGCGCAGGTTGCCGTCGGGTCGTTCCAGGATGACCACGTCGCCCGGGCGGATGCCGGTGATGGTGGCGCGCCGGGCAAGTACCCGATCACCGTCCTGCAGGCTTGGCTGCATGCTTCCGCCCTGGACGGTCACGACGAACAACCACCGGCGCAGTCCCGCCACCATCGCCACCGCGGCGGCGGCCAGGACGCCGAGCAGGGCGAGGGCCAGGCCGGTCACGGGACCGCTCCGACGTCGGCGGCGCCGTGCACCCCGCCGACGTCGCTGTAGCCGTGTGCCTGGAGCGTGAACAGGCGTGCGTAGCGGCCGCCGGCGGTGAGCAGGCTGTCGTGGCTGCCCTGCTCGACGATCTGGCCGTCGGCGAGGACCGCGATGTGGTCCGCGTCGCGGACCGCATTGAGCCGGTGCGAGATCAGCACGCTGGTCTGTCCCTCGCGGTGGCGGCGCAGCCGCTGATGGATATCGTGTTCGGCCTCGGCGTCCAGGCCTGCGCTCGGCTCGTCGAGGATCAGCAGGTCGGGGTTGTCACGGAGAAAGGCCCGGGCCAGTCCGACGCGCTGCCACTGGCCGCCGGAGAGGAACACACCGGTGTCCGGGTCGTCCCGATCGGCGTGCTGGAAGAAGATGCGGGTCAGCATCGTCTCGTACCCGTGAGGCAGGTCGACGATCGTGTCGTGGACGCGGGCGGCAAGCGCCGCGGAGGTGATCCGGTGGTGGTCGGTCAGGGCGGTCAGGTTGCCGACGCCGATGTTCTCCCGCGCGGTCAGATCGTAGGTCATGAAGTCCTGGAACACCGCGCCGATGCGGGCGCGGAGCTGTTCGACCTCCAGTTCGCGCAGGTCGACGCCGTCCCAGTGCACCGCTCCGCGGTTCGGGTCGTAGAAGCGGCACAGCAACTTGACCAGTGTGCTCTTGCCCGCGCCGTTGAGCCCGACCAAGGCCACCGCTGTGCCGACGGGGATCGTCAAGTTCACCCCACGGAGTACCCACGGATGCTCATCGCTGTAGCGGAACCACACGTCGCGCAGCTCGATGCCCTGACGCAGCGGCTCCGGGGAGATGGGCCGAGGATGGATCTGCAGGTCCGGCGGGCCGGTCACGATCGCCTGGTAGTGGTCGAAGGTCAGCATCGCCTCATGCGCGGACGCCGTCTCACGCACGATCGAGGCCAGGGCGCTCTGCGTTCCCGCCACCGCGGCGACGAACACCGACACGTCACCGACGGTCAGCTGCCCGGACTGCGCGGCCCGGATGGCCCATAGCAGACCCGCCCCCGCGACCACCGCGCCCATCAGCCCGAGCAGACCCTGGACGGCCAGCTCGCGCCGGTCGACACGGCGGCTGGCCTCCTGTGTGGTGCTCAGCTCCTTCAGCATCCGCCGGCGGAAGAACCCACCCAGCCCGAACAGCCGAATCTCCTTGGCCGCCTGGGCGTCGGTCAGCAGCTGCGAGTAGAACAACTCCCGGCGCATGGTCTGGCTGGTGTCCCACATCATCTGCGCCCGGCGCCGGCTGATCGCCAGCTCCGCCCGCACCGTCGGCACCGCCGCGACCGCGACCGCCACCGCCATCCATGGCCCGGTCGCCAGCAACGTGCCGACGAACCCGGACATCGTGATGACCCCCTGCCCGATACCCAGGCCCGTGCCAAGAACCTTGATCGGTGCGGCACGGCCCGACTGCTGAGCCAGCTCCAACCGGTCACGGAACCGCGGATCCTCGAACCGCGCCAACCCGACCAACCGGTTCAACGCGGCGAACAGCCTACCGCTGGCACTCAGCGCCACCGACCGGCCCAATTGGGCCTGAGCGTACTGCTTCGCCTGGGACACCACCACGGTGAGCACGCCGACGCCCGCCAGCAGGACCGCCAGGACAAGCACGTCGGTACCCGAATCGGGCCCGGTCAGCCCGTCCAGCACCAGCTTGGTCAGCCACGCCGCGGCAACCGGCAGTACCCCGGCGACCACCGTCAGCAGCACCTGGGCCAGCGCGCCCAGCCGACCGGCCCGCCAGGCGAGCAAGGACGCGCTGCGCAGATGCCGGACAATGGTACGCGGCGGCAGCCGGACCGACGCCCGTCGTGACCGTCCGATCACGACACCAGGCTCGGCTCGGCCGCCTGGGCGAGGTCGAGGCCGGACACCGTCACCACCCCGTCGCCGTCCAGCACACAGGCCGCAGGAAAACCCTTGACCTTGAAGGCACCGGCCACCGACCCAGCATCCATAGTGGACTCCACCACCACGCGCGCCACCGGTTCGAACATCGTCACGAACTCGCCCACCTCGTCCGGCTCCCCGATGACGACCGCCAGCGTATTCGTCCGCCCGCGCGCGGCAGCGCGTTCGGCAAACAGCGGCGCCTTCTCCTTGCACGGCTCGCAGCCCGGCGTGAAGAACCCGACCAGCTGCTCACCAGCCAGTGTCTCCCGCGAGACCTGCTCGTCATTGGTCGTGACCGCGGTGAAGCTGTCCGGCGACTCACCGACACCCAGCAAGAGATCCGGCGCTCCCATGGTCGAGCGCGCGGACAACAGCTCGGTGTGCTCCCGCAACCGCCGGATCACCCCGAACGTGAGCAATAGGTTGGCCACCGTCAGAACGCTCGCGATGACGACACCGCCAGCCAGATACACCATGCCTACTTTCTTCCTTCCACGGTTGGGCGTGCCCAAAGTTCTCTCAGCGCCGCTATATCGTCGAGGTGCACCATGAACACCACACCCACAACCGCCGCCGTCAAGGTCAGGCCCAAGCCGGGCGCGTTCGACGGCAGCCCGGCCGTCATGGTGGCGGCGACCGTGCCGGTAACACACACCGCCACCAGTAGCAGGTTGCGGACCACGTGGGCCGTGCCCAGTCTCGTCTTCGCGGCGCCGAAGCAACGGCACGTGACGGACGGGCCACGACGCAGGGTCATCGCGATGGCCCCGGTGAACGCCGTCAGCAACAGCCCGCCGGCGACGAACCCGACCAGCACCGTCCACGGCAGCGCGAGCAGCAGCACCACACCGGCCTCACCCGCCACCACGCCGGCCACCACCCGCGCCGACCAGCGCCGGGGCACCACCCGCCACTCGACGACCGACCGGCCGAAGTCCGCGTAGGCCGCTCGGCTACGCACCTTGCTGACCAACGACACGGCGAAGACGCCTACCAGCATGATCCGGCACGCCAACAGTAGGTAGCTCATGTCACGCGTCACCTGAGCTGGCCCGGGTTCTCATCATGGCGCCCATGATGCCGCACGCCACATTCATTCCGGCTTCACCGGGTACCGGGGCCAGGGTCTATTCGTGCAAACTTCGCAATTGCGGTCCGGACATCCGTTCAACGTCATTCGCGGCGATCCATGCATCTCACAGCCTCACCCACACCACGTGTATTCGATCCCGGACGGAAGAACGTTCGACAGCAGAACTGCTAACCGTCACCAAATCGCATCCGATGCAATAGATGGCACTTGTAGCAAACGGCGGAAATCCAAGGGGGCATCGCTGGTCGCGTCCAAGATGCGGTGTAAAAGTGAACCAGCGTAGGTTGCCGTGCTGAACCGACCAAAGTTCGCAAGAGGCAAAGACCTATGCTCGTGGCACGCGCACCACCGCCCGTTCAGGCATTCGTACCGAGATCGATGCCCTGTTCACCGAAGGTCGTGACCTGGTCGAGGTCATCGAGGACGTCGCCCAGCTCGGCGCCCGTCTGATCATCCACACCGCCGTCGAAGCTGAGGTGGACGCCTTCCTCGGCCGCGCCCGCTACCAGCGCGCCGCCACCGCTGACGGCGGCAGCGGCCAGGAGAGCCCAGTGCGGCCCGGTTACCGCAACGGGCACTGCCCGACCACCGTCAAGACCACCAGCGGGCCGATCGCCATCGCCCGGCCCAAGCTGCGCGGTACCACCGAGAAGTTCGCCTCCCGACTGTTCGGTGCCGGCGTACGGGCAGCGCTTTCCTGTGCGCGAAAAGAGCTTGACGGCCTGGAACATGAGCATCCACGGCGGGAAGGTCTTGTCGACCTACACCCACGTCTCCGACCAATGGCCGACGTACGGGACCAAGCAGATCATCCCCACCACCCGCGAGGGCCCCTACATCCTCGATGAACTGCTAGGGAACGAGACCGATCTACCGATCCACGAGCACGCGACAGATACTCACGGTGCCACGCTGGTCTGCTTCGGCCTGTCCGACCTGGTTGGCAAGGTCCTGACGCCCCGGGTGCGGGATCTGGGCCGGATCACGCTGCTGCGGGTCGACACCCCTGCGGCGACCAACGCCCTGTTCCCTCACGCCGGGCCGCTACTGGCTGACCGGTTGGCGAGAACATCAACTTCTTCGGGTTCATCGAGGTCGACATCGGAGGCGAACTCGCCAAGCTCGACGACGGCTGGCGACCGCTGCGCCCGACCATGGTCACTGAGGCCGGCACCACCTTCCTGCTCAACCCTTGATCCCCACGAGGCGAAGACCGCATCCCTCCTCAGTGGATAAGAGGCCGCGCGGATAGGGGCGTCTGCCGGGCGAGGATGTAATACAGGCACGGAGCCTCAAGATCACGTAGTTGTCTACGCTCCGTGATCGACAATGAGGATCGTCCGTGCCTGTCTTGCCATCATG
>NZ_SMKP01000327.1:0-5769 GCF_004349015.1 Nonomuraea diastatica | reverse complement strand
TCCTGCAAGACCTCCGCCGGGCCCTGCTGCACCCGCCTGCCCAACTCCACCCCACCGACGACTCGGCCTTGGCACCCGCCACCCAGGCCGCCTAAAATCCACTCACGGCACCTACCTCGTCGAGCTAGTTACACCGCTCCGAGGACGCGACCCACCGGCGCAGCGCTCCTGGCAGCACCTCACGTCGATCGGCGTCCTCGTCGGCCTGATCTTCACTGGAGGCGGTCTCGTGTATACGGCTCGTACCTGGGAGACCGGGCAGGAGACCCTCAAAGCCACCCAACAGCAGCAGATCACCGATCGATACGCCAGGGCCATCGAACAGATCGGCTCTGACAAATCCGTCGAGGTGCGCATCGGCGGTATCTACGCTCTGGTGCGTATTGCACGTGACTCGCCAAGCGATGCCATCACCATCCAAGACGTAATTGTCGCGTTCCTCCTGGAACACGACAATCCGCAGCTGACGACCAGCAAGCAGTGGCGACCGAGAGCGGACACCGTAGTGGCCATGCGGACTCTACGCCCGTTGACGAAGATCACGAGTCAACGTCCGGTTCTCCTGACACTGAATCTGCGCGACGCGAATCTGTCCGCCGAGGAACTATCCGGCGTATACCTGTCGGACGCTGACCTGACCGGCGCGACCATAGTCGGCGCGTACCTGACCGGCGCAGACCTATCCAAGGCGTCCTTGTCCGGCGCGACCCCTGGCTGGCTCGGACCTGAGAGGAGTAAATCTGACCGGCGCGAACCTGTCCGACGCGAATCTGTCCGGCGCGGACCTGAGGGGCGTGCGTGGGATGACACCTGATCAGATCAAGTCAGTGGCCAAGATCGATAGCAACACGAGGTTCTAACGACACCGCATCAGCTGGCTCGCAGCAGCGCCGGCCAAGTATTCGACCCGCAGACACCATCCGCGGAAAGCCCTGCCGCCTCCTGGAACTGCCGGAGGGCGTCGCGCAGTGCGTCGCCGAAGGCTGTCTCATTGATGCCGCCGTTCAGCCCGAAGCCTCTCGCGTGCAGCAGGTAGAACAGCGTCTTGACGTGCCAGCGCAGTGGGTCATCCTTCTTGCCCACTCCAATCTGGAGCGTGGGAAGCTGCTTCACGATCTTCTCCGTCCGGTTCGCTTGCCAACGGCCCTCAACAGGAGAAGCTGTGATCAGCTCCGTCACGCCCCCGACCACCGGCGGTCTTATCAGCGCGCTCACTTGGCCAGGGTTCCCCATGAGCCCTCCGCCGCACTCAGTCGCCTCCCAGGCCCCAGCTGCGGCCAAACGATCAAGACGGGTACGGGCCCCACGCGACCCGGCCCGAGCTGGACGGCTTGCGACCGAGTTTGCCGGAGCGCACCTGCACGGCGAGGCTGTCGAGGATGACCCGGCTGCTCATCAGGCAGGTCATCTCGGCCCAGTCGTAGGGCGGTGAGCACTCCACGATCTGGATCCCGGCCAGGCCTGGTTCGGAGACCAGCCGGACCAGGTTGAGTGCTTCCCGGGGCAGCAGGCCGCCAGGTTCCGGCCAGCCGGTGCCGGGCGATGGAACCCGGCGTCGATCACGTCGATGTCGAAGGAGAGGTAGACCGCCTTGGCGTCCTCCCAGGCCACCTCCAGCGCCACCTCGGCGACTTTCTCCACGCCAACGCGTTCGACATCGCCCACCGTGATAATCGTGGTGCCCCGCCGCGGCCCACCTTGACGCCGGCGCGCGGTGACTGCCAGCCGCCGATCCCGATCTGGACGAGGTTGGTGGCCGGGGCGTTCCTGATGTTGGTGGCGTGAAACCAGGGCGTGGTGTGCATGCGCTCGTCGAGATCGCTCTCCTGGGTGTCCACGTGCCGGTCGAAGTGGATGATGCCGACGTTGCCGTCCACGTGAGGAGTCAGCCCGCGGACCGTGGGGAAGCCGATCGAGTGGTCGCCGCCCACGACCGGAAACACCCCCTGCGAGACCACATGCGCCATCGCCTGGCTGATCTGGTCGAAGGACTTCTCCAGATTTCCCGAGGGTCGTCGGCCGCGCTCTGCATGGGAGGCTCGGCGGTGCCATCTACGCTGAGTGGCCGGACGGCCGACAAGCCGTGGTGACTCGATTTGTGGGCTCACTCGCCGAGGCCAAGCGTACGGCCGACGTGCTTGCCTATGTCCGTGACCGCGGGCTCCCGATGCCCAGGCACGATCTTGTGGTCGACCTGAATGACGATGTGATGTTCGTGCAGGAGCGGCTTCCCAGCGCACCGCCCCGGCGTCTGACCCCGGGAAGAATAGACGCGATGGTGGAGATCAACGACCGTTTCGCCGGCGCTCTCGCCGCGCGACCCGGCGTGCCGGTGCGGCTGCTGTGCCTTGATTGCGGCAGTGATCCATGTCCTCGCCACGAGGTGCTGGCGACGCACAGGACGATGACGGCGATGATCGCCCGCTGCGCGAGATGGTGTTCCAGGACGAGGCGAACGCGTTCTTGTCCCGACAACTGCGACAGCTCCCTGCTCCGAGGACCGCAATGGTTGATCACCAGCTGATCATCGTAGGCGTGCGCGGAGACGGCCCGTAGCAGGGCAGGCGTGAGGCATCGATCATATCCGGCACTTTGCCGGCGCATCGTCCGTTACCCCAGGTGATGTGCCCCGGTCGCGTGCGCCGATCGGCTAGCGTCCATCGCAGCGCATGCGGGCGGGCCTGCCCGCATGCGCCAAGCACGCCGCCCGCCCGGGCGCACTCGCTGCTGAAGGACAGGAAGGGAACGGTGGTGGCGTCCGTGTCAACGGACCCGAGCAGACCGGCCACGTACGACTCGCGCTGGCGAGGGGACCGATCGCCAGGATGGGGGCGGGCCCGATGAGTGTGGCACTCGGCCTGCTGGCCATCTTCTTGCTCACACTGGCCACCGGCTACTTCGTCGCCCAGGAGTTCGCCTACGTCAGCGCCGACCGGCTCGCCCTGTCGCAGCAGGCCGCCGCAGGCGACAAGAAGGCGGCCAAAGCCGTCGAAGTGATGGGCCGGCTGTCGTTCATGCTGTCCGGCGCGCAACTCGGCATCACCGTCACCGCCCTGGTGGTCGGCTTCATCGCCCGCCCGGCCCTGGCCGAGCTGATCGCCCCCGCCCTGACCGCGTTCGGCATGCCGCAAGGCGCGGTGGATGCGGTGGCGCTGGCGGTCGGCTTTGCACTGGCCACCATCATCCAGATGGTGCTCGGCGAGCTGGCCCCGAAAAACCTCGCCCTGGCCCGGCCCGAGCCGCTGGCCCGCGCCCTGGCCTCCTCCACGCTGCTCTACCTGAAGATCGCCGGGCCCATCATCAAACTGTTCGACACCGCCGCCAACAAGCTGCTGCGCGCCGTCGGCATCGAACCGGTCGAAGAGCTGCACCACGGCGCCACCCTGGAAGAGCTCGGCCACATCATCGGCGAGTCCGAAGCCCACGGCCACCTGCCCGGCAGCCAGGCTGACGTGCTGGAACGCGCCCTGAACTTCTCCGAGCACACCGCCGTAGAGGTGATGGTGCCGCGCGCCGCCGTCGTCGCCGTCGCCGCCTCGGCCACCGTCGCGGAGCTGGACGAGCTCATCGCCAGGCGCGGCCACACCCACTACCCGGTGCTCGGCGCCACCTTGGACGACGTGGCAGGGCTGGTCAGCCTGCGCGACGCGGCCGCCGTCCCGCGCGAGAAGGCGGCCACCACCCGGATCGCCGACATCGCCGGCGATGTGCTGATCGTGCCGTTCTCCCTGTCCCTGCCGGACCTGGCCGCCCAGCTGCACGCCCGAGGTGAAGAGGTGGCCTGCGTGGTCGACGAGCATGGCGGCCTGGCTGGCCTGGTCACCTGGGAGGACGTCGCCGAAGAGCTGGTCGGCGAGATCGCCGACGAGAACGACGCCGAAGCGCCCCGCGTGCTGCGGCGCGGCGACGACTGGGAGCTGGACGCGGGACTGCGCATCGACGAGATCGCCTTGGAGACCGATCTGAACCTGCCGGATGAGGACGAGTACGACACTCTGGCCGGGCTCATCCTGCACCGGCTCGGCCGCTTCGCCGTCCCCGGCGACGTCGTCACCGCCGAGCTGCCCGCCACCTTGGACGCCGACGCGCCCACGCACGCCCGGATCGAGGTGCTGACGCTGGACCGGCACGTCCCCGAGCGCGTCCGCCTCACTCCCTACCAGCCTGACAGCCCTGATAGTCCCGCCGGTCACGACGGCCGGGAAGGCGAGGAACAGCCGTGAACCTGTCCATCGGCCTGGCGCTGACCCTGGTCCTGCTGGTCGGCAACGGATTCTTCGTCGCCGCCGAATTCGCCCTGGTCGCCGCCAAGCGTCACCGGCTGGAGAAGGCCGCCGCCGGTGGCAGCAAAGCCGCCGGCGCCGCCCTGGCCGGCATCAAGGAACTGTCGCTGATGCTGGCCGGCGCCCAGCTCGGCATCACGCTGTGCTCGCTCGGCCTCGGCGTGGTCTCCGAACCGCTGATCGCCGGCACGCTCACCCCGCTCTTTCACACCGTGGGCCTGCCCGAGACCGCCGCGCACGCGGTGGCGTTCGTCATTGCGCTGGCCCTCGTGACGTTCCTGCACATGGTGCTCGGCGAGATGGCCCCCAAATCCTGGGCGATCGCCCACCCCGAACGCTCGGCCACCCTGCTGGCGCTGCCGTTCCGTGGCTTCACCCTGCTCGTGCGCCCGCTGATCAGCGCCCTGAACGCGGTCAGCAACGGCCTGCTGCGCTTGTTCAAGGTGCGCCCGCGCGAGGAGGGCGCCCACCCGCCGCGCACGCCGGAGCAGCTGCAGCACCTGGTGGCCGAATCCCGCCGGCTCGGGCTGATCGAGGCCGACGACCACGCTGTGCTCAGCCAGGCGCTGCACGCCCCCCACGCCGACATCACCCCGCTGATCACCCTGCCCGGCCAGATCATCGCGGTGCCCGCAGCCGCCACCGCCCAGCAGGTGATCGACGCCTGCCTGCGCGCGCAACGCTCCCGGCTGATCGTTGGCACCCCCGCCGACCCGGCCGGCGTCGTGCACATCCGCGACGCCTACCTGGCCCGCAAACGCGGCACCGACGTCACCGCCGCCCAGCTCGCCTACCGCATCCCGGCGCTGCCGCCCCGCACCTCGGTCTCCGACGCCGTCGCCCGGCTGCGCGCCGCCCGCAGCCAGATCGCCCTCATCCGCGCCGACGACGGGGCCACCGCGGGCATCGTCAGCCTCGACGACCTGCTCACCACTCTGCTGGTGCCCGCCTGAACGCACTGCCCGGCCCTCGGCTGCTTGAACTGGGGTTCAGAACGCCAGCAGGAATTCATTGGGCTTCCCCTCGTAGCGTGGAGATCGAATCGGGAGAGGTTTGGTCGTGGCTGGAACCACGAGGCGTCGCTTTGATCCGGAGTTCCGGGCTGGGGCGGTGAGGATCGTCAGGGAGACCCGCAAGCCCGTCGCGCACGTAGCGCGGGATCTTGGGATCAACGAGTACACGCTGTACAACTGGGTGCAGATGGACCGGCTCGCGGCAGGGCAGGCCGGCGGCGATGGCGGAGGCGGAGCGCTGAAAGAGTCGGCGGAGGTGGAGCTGGCGCGGCTGCGGCGGGAGAGGGCCGAGCTGGTCAAGCAGCATGCCAAGGAGAAGTCGGCCTGGGAGAAGGAGCGTGCGGAGCTGGAGGACGAGCGTGATGACGCCCCTATGTTTGTCAAGCCGCAGCGGGCGGAGTACGCGCTGGTGAGAGTGCTGCGGTGATGATCGGGAAGACTTCGCGGGCGACGTAGCGCTTGAGGCAGCGGAT
>NZ_SMKP01000326.1:0-5830 GCF_004349015.1 Nonomuraea diastatica | reverse complement strand
ACGGATGCCGAGGCTGCCTGGCAGGAGTCGCTGGCCATTTTCTCCAAAGTTCGAGATGCCAAAGCCGATGACGTCTGGCGCGAGATCCAAACACTCCGCAAGGACAGGAGATAACGCATTCTGATGCTGCGCCCCGAACGAGGGCCTCGGGGAGGGTTTAGCGGGAGCTGGTGGATGCGGCGTGCCCGGTGCGTGATGATGTCACGGAGCTGACCCATGGGCAGGTGATCGAGGTGCTGGTGGCCAACCGGCTGACTCCGCCCGCGCCGCTGGTGCACGTGCGGGACTGGGCCGAACGGTGGGCGGTGGGTGAGGTGTTCGGGGTCGCGCCCGGCCTGCTCAACGATGACCGGATCGGCCCGCGCTCTGAACGCCCTGGCCCGCATCTGGACCAGCTGGCCCGAGTCGGGCGGGCTGACCGCGATCTGGGACATGACCTCCATCTCGCTGCACGGCGACTACGACGAGGCCGATCCGGAGTATGCGCGGCCCCGGTTCGGTCACCCCAAGGACCGGCGGCCGGGTCTGAAGCAGATCCAGGCCGGGATCGCGGCCAGCGCCGACGGCTCGATCCCGGTCTCGCACCGCGCCTACGACGGCGCGGCCGGGGAGGTGGCCAGGTCATCGGCGCGATGCACGCCCTGCAACGGCCGGCCGGCCCGCAGCAAGTGCTGATGGTCGGCGATTCCAAGCTGATCTCGTACGCGAACCTGGCGGCGACGACCTGGCGCGGCTGGAACGCGGCCTGGGCAGCCGCCACCACCCCACCGAGCAGGCGGTGGCCGACCGGATCATCGAACGGGTGGGAGGCCGAATTTGGCTAGCAGATCGGGGCCGCCACCGAAGACGGTGATGCGTGCGATTCCCTGAGGAGTCGTGGCGAGAACGCCGAGGCCGAACGCGCGGTGGGTTCCGTCGGCGTCGCGGAGGTAGGCGGCGGCGGCGAGCTGGCCGTTGGCGAGGGTGGGGGTCAACCGCCAGTTTCCGGGCGTTCCGATCACCTGGGCGAGGTAGCACAGGCAGGTGTCCAGGCCGGCGAACCAGGTAGTGGTGCCGACCATTTCTATCGCGGCGTCGGTCCGCAGGGCTAGCTCCAGGGCCTTGATATCGGCGTTCTCGAAGCCCGCAACGTACTGCTCCAGCAGCGCGCGGGTGTGCGGGTCGGTGGGTTCGCTGAGCCGTTCGCGTCCCGGGGCGACCTCGTCGAGGCGGACGCGGGCCCGCTGGAGTGCGCTTTTGACCGCTGGGGTCGTGGTGCCGATCATGGCCGCGACTTCGGCCGCCGGAAAGCCCAGCACGTCACGCAGGAGGAGCACGGCTCGCTGTTTCGGTGGCAGGTACTGCAGCCCGGCAATGAGCGCGAGCCGCAAGCGCTCGCGCGCGGCGACGATAGCCGCGGGATCGTCCGTCTGCGGAGTAACCAGCGAGTCAGGGATCGGCTGCAACCAAGCCACGTCCGGGGCGGCCCCGTGTTCGGGCGGCGCATCAGGGTCACCGGCGGAAGCTCCCAAACCGGACGGCAACGCCCGCCTGCCGCTGCCGCCGTTGCGCAGTGCGGTCAGGCAGGCGTTGGTGGCGATGCGGAACAGCCAAACCCGCAGCGACGATCGTCCCTCGAAGGCGTCGTAGGAGCGCCATGCCCGCAGGTAGGTCTCCTGGACCAGGTCTTCTGCCTCATCCAGCGATCCGAGCATCCGGTAGCAGTGGGCCAGCAGTTCACGCCGGAACGGCTCTGTGTCACGGGTGAACTCGTGCTCGTCGGGCACCGTCCCCTCCTCTAGGTCATGGGCCGGCTGTCAGAGGCCGAGTTTGGGACGTATCCATTCGGCCATCCTGCGGATCGCGTCGTCGGACTCGGGTGCCCTGCCCGCCGCCATCTGAAAGGTGTGCTGCATACCGGGGAAAACGTCCAGGCGGACGTCGACACCGGCCTTGCGCGCATGCTCGTCGAGCATGTGGGCGTCGTCGAGCAGCGTCTCCTCCTCTCCCACCTGAATGTAGATAGGTCCGAGACCGGACAGGTCAGCGTGCAGCGGGCTGGCCAGTGGGTCACGAGGGTCACCGCCCTTGCCCAGGAACGAGGCGGCGAGCATCCGCACGGTCTCCCGGTCGAAGAAGGCGTCCTTTTCCTTGTTGGTCTCGTAGGACTTCCCGGCGGCCTCCATGTCCGTCCACGGCGAGAACGGCATCGCGGCGGCGGGTAGCGGCAGGCCGCGCTCCCGCGCTCGGAGCTGGGCGGTGATCGACAGCCCACCGCCGGAGGAGTCGCCGGTGAAGCCGATGTGGGGGGGATCGATCCCCTGGTCGAGCAGCCACCGATAGACGTCGGTCGCGTCGTCCACCGGCGCCGGATGGGGGCGCGTGGGGGCCAGGCGGTAGTCGAAGATCAGCGCCCGTACGCCGGCCACCTTGGCCAGGTGGCCGAACATCTTGCGGTGCGTGTAGATCGAACCGCTGACGAACCCGCCGCCGTGCAGGCACAGCAGCACCCGGTCCTGGACGCTTCGTTTGGGCTCCAGCCACATCGCGGTCAGGCCGCTCACCTCGACCTCGATATAGTCCACGCCGCGCGGCTCGGCGGTCAGATCGCCCCAGGACTCGTCGTCCGGCCCTTCGCCATCCGGCTGGGTCATCGCCAGCCGTGCCGCTGCCCAGTGCCGCTTGACCGCTTCGGATTGCTTGCTGGCCATCACATCCCCCTACTCAGGCCGCGCAGTTATGAAAGGCCGCAATGCGCCAGGCACCGCCCCGCCGCGACAGGACCCAGGTCTCCAGCGACCGACTCGCGGGGTCCGGATCGGCCTGACCTGACGGCACCACGGCCCCCTTACCTACCACGATGGCGGCATCAGTGCCGACGAAACGGACGTCCTGTACCTCGTGGACGGCCTTGGACCCCTTCAGTTCACCGGCGAAGACGGTCGCCATGGTGGTGCGGATCGCCTCGCAGTTGGGCAGGAAGGCACCTGGGAGGATCGCGGTGGCGACCTCGTCGTACGGCGCCACGAAGGCGTCCGCGGCGTTGGCGGCCCACGCGGCGTACACCTCGTCCAGCACGGCGAGCACCTGCCGTTCGGCAGTCATCACGTTCCCCTTTCTGTCTATCGGGACATGCATCACCCATGCAGACCACCGCAGGACCGAAAAGGAATCGCTCACGCGAGATACACGACCTCTCCCAGCGGTACGCCCCTTCAACTATCCTCTTCCGCTGTACGTGCTACGCGGGAGAGTCAGCTCTATCCGATCTGGAGGCTGGCGCCCCGCGATCCGGTGGCAGCAGACGGGGATCCGCCAGCATCGCCGACCAGCCATGGCGGCTATCAGCCGCGGGCCGTGCCTACTCATTGACGCGGGTCAGACTGCCCGGACCTGGGCGCGGGCATACTGAGGTCGTAGCGGGGGTGGCCCGGGCCGACTACCGAGATCAACACCAGCACCCGAAGCGATCTTCATTCACTACAACGTACGGAAAACGAGGCTGGCCGTCCCGCCCGCACTGGCGCCGAGCTGAACAGGAAGTCGTGTCGACGTCGACGGGCAAGGCCTACGCACCGTCGGTGCGGGCGCATAGCGCGACAGTGCTGCGCTCCTTCTATGAGTTCATCAGCCGGGGTACGGCCCTGTCATCAACGGTCGGGCAATTCCCGATCAGAGCGCGCAGGCCGACGCGGTCATCCGACCGGCCCGCATGGAGCGGTGGTACCGGGAGCAGCGGTCGATCGATGAACGCCGCGACCGCCGCAGTGCCGACGGTGGGATCGGCCACCGGCAGAAAACGGTACACGGTGACATCGGCAAAACTGTCGGTCGGGTCGAGAAAAGCCTCGCTGCGCGCCCAGTCGACCTGGGCGATCGCGAACGCCCGGAAGAGCCTACGCGGCGCGCAGCCGCTCAACCTCCGCCTGCAAAGCATCGATCCGCTTGTCACGCGGATCGGCCTTCGGCCGGTCGACCGGGGAGGCGGACGCTTGCCCCGCGCTGTGATCCCGCGTGTGCCACAGCTGGAGATCAGCGGCCAGTACAGGCCCTCCCGGCGCAGCGGCGCACCCTTACCCGCCTTGTCCAAGCGGTCCTACTCCTCCAGGATCCGGACCCTTGCAAGCGGCGGAGTTATGACCGCGGACGCCCGCGCGTACGCACCTGACGATCAGGGCCCCCTGGGCAACACACCCGGGCTTGCCTGCGCCCGACGAAGGGATGTCTCCCCCCAACACCCTCAGCACAGAGTTTCACGCTATTTGCTACCTCTGTTCATTTCGGCACGGAGGAGACTCACGCTTCCGCGTCGGTCGCTTCGATCGCCCTGCCCCCTTCCCCATGCGAGGGACCAAGACAGCAGTGGAGGCGCTCGTCGGCACACAGACGTGACCAGCGGCTCGGGGACACGTGCTAGTCGCTGATCCTGAAGAGTTCAAATACGCAGGTCAGCCCAGCAATCAACAAGAGAGCAGCGACCGAAGCGACTTCCCTTCCCCCATATCCCCCCTGCCGGGGCGTTCACGAGTACGGCTGAGCTGCACAGATCCGACGGTTCGATGATCGCTTCCCGGACACGCAATGATCGTTTCCCGACGCTTACGATTCGGGTGCGGCTGAGCGTCCGCTCGCGTCGACCTGAGAGGGTTCAGCTGGCTGTGGTTGCGTATCCTCTTGTGGGCTGTCTCGGATGTGCCACACCGATGGAACGAGCAGGGTGACCACGGTGATGAGGATGGCCATGACGGCGCTGGCGGCGAGGACCGTGCCGCTGCCGAACGTCTGGGCCGCGGGTCCGGCGACAGCCATGCCCAAGGGGGCTGCCACGAGTGCGCCCAGCGTGACGACGGAGCTGGTCCGGCCGATGAGGTGGTCGGGGACATGGCGCTGAATGGCGGTGGTCTGCAACACGTTGTAGACCACCACCTCCAGGCCGGCCAGGAATGCGGCCGGCATCAGCAGCCAGAGGCCGGCTGGTGCTGCCAAGAGGGCCGGCAGCGGTGTCATCAGCAGAAACACCACCAATGTCGCGCCTACCGGGCGGGAGGGCTTCCACCTGGCCGCGACGGCGCCGCCGGCGAGTCCTCCGACGGCGTAGGCGATGCCGATCGCGGACCAGGCTGGGGCTCCGCCGAGGTGCTTGTCTGCCACATACGGGCCGAGAACCAGGAACGGCGCGACCACGATCAGGTTGGTCAAGGCCACGTGGATGATCGACATCAAGAGCCAGGATCGTCTGGTGACTTCCGCGAGGCCGTCTTTGATGCTGGTCAGCAGCCCTGCGCTCGTGGCCGGGGGCTGCGTGGCGACGGCGCGGGGAAGGCGAGTGAGAAAGGCCGCGCTCACCAGGAACGTGGCCGCGTCGATCAGGATCGCCCACCCCGGCCCTACGGTTGCCACCAGCACTCCGGCCGTGCTCAGCGCCAGGATCGAGGTGATGCTGCGCGACATTGACAGGAGCGAGTTGGCTTCCTGCACCCGTTCCTTGCCGGCGAGCGAGGCCACGAGGCCGACCGAGGCGGGGGTGAAGAGGGCAGATCCCATGCCTGCGATGAGTTGCAGGACGACGATCATCCAGATGCGGGCCGTTCCGCTGAGGAGAAGGGCCGCGGTGGCTGCCTGGGCGAACATGCGCATCAGGTCGGCGACCAGCATGACGTTGCGTCGAGAGAAGCGGTCGCCGAGGGCGCCGCCGAAAAGGCTCAGCGCGATGACGGGGAGCCTGTACTACATTCGTAGATCTTGATTCAAGTCGCTGAGGGCCGGTCTGTGGCCCGTGGAGTATCCTGCGGTGACTTTCGTCTTGACCTACGATCTGGTCGTGTCCTGGGATGCCGATCTGGCCGCGCTG
>NZ_SMKP01000325.1:0-5899 GCF_004349015.1 Nonomuraea diastatica | reverse complement strand
GCGCGGGACAGGGCGGGGGCGGCGATCGAGGCGGGCGCGATCACGAGAGTGGCCTGCGGCCGTCGTGCGGAGAGCGGAGAAGCGTGACCGGCAGGCTGGTCAGCCGGCTTGCAGCCCGCTTGCGGGATCGTCCCTGAGCACTTGGGCGGCTTTCGCGCAGGCGGCCAGCGCGGCCCTGGCGTACCTCGGCGTCGCCCCGGCCAGCCCGCACGCCGGCGTCAGCACGATCTGCGCCGCCAGCCTGTCAGGCGCGAACCCCAGCCGCCGCCACAACTCCACCGCGGGTTGGGCGACCACCCCCGGGTCGGGCAGCCGGGTCTCCCTGCCCGGCACCACGCCCATGAACAGCGCCATCCCGGCCTCGAAGAGCTCGCCCAGGGCGTCGTCGTCCCTGCGCCGCAGCAGGGCGGCGTCGACGGAGACCCCCCGCACCCCCGCCGACCGCAGCAGGCCGAAGGGCACCGAGGGCGCGCAGCAGTGCACCACGGGAGCGTCGAAGAGCCGCAGCGACTCCTCCACCTGCCATCCCTCCACCGCGGCCAACCGCCCGAACCCCGAGGCGGTCGGCACCGTGCCGGCCAGCACCCGCGGCAGCCCCGGCTCGTCGAGCTGCAACACGATCCCCGTCACCCCGGGCAGTCGCCGCCGCACCTCAGCGCAGTGGTCGGCGACCCCCTGCGCCAGCGACGCCGTCAGATCGCGTACGGCCCCCGCGTCGGAGAGCATCTTGTCGCCGTGCTTCAGCTCGATCGCGCCGGCCAGCGTCCAGGGCCCGCACACCTGTAGCTTGAGCGGCCCCGAGTAGTCGTGCGCGATCTCCTCCAGCCCGTCGATGTCGCGGCGCATATGGTCGAGGGACCGTTGGTGGTCGCGCCCCGGCCGGTCGCTCAGGCGCCAGCCGGACGGCTGCACCTCGACCGGCAGGTCGACGAGCAACCCCGCCGTGCGCCCGACCATGTCGGCGCCGACGCCTCGGGCGGGCAGCTCGGGCAGGTAAGGCAGCCCGGGCACCTCGCCGAACACGACTCTTATCGCCTCAAGATGGTCCTCGCCGGGATGCGAGCCGATCCCGGTGGCTTGCCCCATGGGCACATTAGACATGGGCACAAGCGTAGGCTCTGCCGCATGAAGCTCAGGAAACACGAGCACGCGTGCGTCCGCGTGGAGAAGAACGGCAAGGTCCTGGTCATCGACCCGGGCACGTTCAGCGAGGGCCCCATTCTGGACGGTGCGGACGCCGTTCTCATCACCCACGAGCACTTCGACCACGTCGACGTCGCCAAGCTGAAGGCGGCCTCGCCCGACCTGGAGATCTGGACGTGCGAGGCCGTCGCCGCCGAGCTGGCGGACGTGCCCGCCAAGGTGCAGGTCGTACGCCATGGCGACGACTTCGAGGCGGCCGGTTTCGGGGTGAAGGTGTTCGGCGAGTGGCACGCGAAGAACCACCCTGACGTGCCCATCGTGCAGAACGTCGGCTTCCTGCTGGACGACGAGCTCTTCTATCCCGGCGACGCCCTGACCGTGCCCGGGGTGGAGGTGCCGACGCTGCTGGTGCCGACCAACGCGCCCTGGTTGAAGCTCATGGAGATGGTCGGCTATCTCCGTGAGGTGCGCCCGGGGCGGGCGTTCTCCACCCATGACGGCCTGCTCAACGACATCGGCCTCACGCTGGTGGACAACTGGCTGAAGCTGGAGTCGGACAAACAGGGCGCCGAAATGCGCCGCATGAAGGTCGGCGAGTCGGTCACCCTCAGCTAGCGGAGACGATCGTCGCCGAGCCGATCACGGTGGCGCCGGAGTAGAGGACGGCGGCCTGCCCGGCCGCCACCCCCGTGGCCGGGCGGTCGAGGTCGATGCGGAGCCCGCCGCCGGCCTCCTCGAACCGGCAGCCGTAGACCTCCCCGTGGGCGCGCAGCTGCACGGTCAGGTCGTCGGAGCGGGACGGCCCGTTCCAGACCGGCGCGCCGCAGGCGATCGCGGTGACCTCGAGCGCCGCACGCGGCCCCACCGTGACGGTGTTGGAGACCGGCTCGATCGACAGGACGTAGCGTGGCCTGCCGTCGGGGGCCGGGCGGTCCATGCGCAGGCCCTTGCGCTGGCCGACCGTGAAGCCATGGGCGCCCTGGTGGCTGCCGACGACGGCGCCGCTCTGGTCGACGATGGGCCCCTCCGCCGCGCCGAGCCGCTTGGACAGGAAGCCGCGGGTGTCGCCGTCGGCGATGAAGCAGATGTCGTGGCTGTCAGGCTTGTCGGCGACCGTCAGCCCGCGCCGCGCGGCCTCCTCGCGCACCTCGGCCTTGGTCGAGTCGCCCAAGGGGAAGATGGCGTGGCCGAGCTGCTCGCGGGTGAGCACCCCGAGCACGTAGGACTGGTCTTTGCCCTGATCGGCGCTCCTGGACAGGACACCGTCGACCAGCCTGGCGTGGTGGCCGGTGGCGACCGCGTCGAAGCCCAGGGCCAGCGCCCGGTCGAGCACCGCGGAGAACTTGATCTTCTCGTTGCAGCGCAGGCACGGGTTGGGTGTGCGGCCCGCGGCGTATTCGGACACGAAGTCCTCGATCACGTCGCGTTGGAACCGCTCGGCCATGTCCCAGATGTAGAAGGGGATGCCGATCACGTCGGCGGCACGCCGCGCGTCGCGAGAGTCCTCGATCGTGCAGCAGCCCCGGGCACCCGTGCGGTGGGATTGGGGGTTGGCGGAAAGAGCGAGGTGGACACCAGTGACGTCGTGACCGGCCTCGGCGATCCGAGCGGCGGCCACGGCGGAGTCGACGCCGCCCGACATGGCGGCAAGCACACGCAGTCCCATGACCTTCTCAGCGTACTGTCCGTACGGGAGTGCGCGGCCATGTGCGCGATCGGAGCCGGGGTCTGCGAGGATTCAGCGCATGCGACTGTTCGGGCGCAAGGACGAAGAGGAAGAGGCCGGCGGGCAGGACGAGGCCATCGCCGGATTCTGGACGTGGTGGCAGGAGAGCAGGCCGCGGCTCGACTCGCTGGTGGCCGAGGGCGAGGCCACGGGGTTGGAGGAATGGCTGGCCCCGGCGGTCGCCGCCATCCATCCCGAGCTGGTCTGGGAGGTGGCGCCAGGTAAGGAGGCAGCGCACGCCCTCGTGGTGACCGCGGCGGGCGACGCCGAGCTGCGCCCGCTCGCCCATCGCTGGGCGAGGGCCGCGCCCGCCGCTGATCTGCTGTGGGAGTTTCATCCGTCGCGGCAGGCCAATCCGCAGGCGGCGGAGCTCGCCATCGAGGTGGGCGGTTACGCGTTCGCGCTCGACAAGCTGATGCTCGGGCTGCGGGTCCCGCGCAACCAGCCGAGGGTCGACGTGTCCGCCTATCACCCGATCTTCGCCGAGCTCGACGAGGAGACCAGGATGGAGGCCACGCTGCTGGCCCTCGACTGGCTGCTCGGGGAGGACGACGTCGCCAGGTGGGTGGGGGAGATCACGCCGGCCACGTTCCAGCCGATCGACGCCGTGGCCGCCGTGCACCTGCCGGCCGTGGTCGCCGACGTGGCCTCCGGCTACGCGGAGGAGGAGTGGGTGCTGCTCCAGGGCCAGACCGCGACCGGCGCGCCGCTGGTCGCCACGGTCCGCCACCCGCTGCGCCCTGTCGACCATCCGCTCTGCGACCAGCACATCGCGATCACGCTGCCCTATGCGCATCGCGACGAGAACGGCCTGCCGGTCGACGGCTCTCTGGAGGCGCTGCGCGACTTCGAGGAGCGCCTGGTGGCCCGCCTGCTCAAGCTGGGTGACGACGCGGTGCTGGCCGCCCACCTGAGCACGGAGGGGCACCGGATCATCCACGTCTACGCCGACCCGACCGGCGACGCCGCGATCCACGCCAAGGAGCTGATCGTGAGCTGGGAGGAGGGCGAGCCCCGCGTCGACGTGGCCGCCGACCCCGGCTGGACCGCCGCAGCGCCCTTCCTCACCTGATCCCGACCCGGGTTGGACCGCCGCAGCGCGGTTCCTCACCGGGCCCCTGGACCGCCGCGCCGCCGTTTCTCACCTGACGCCGGGTGGCCGGTCAGCCGAGGCCGGCGCGGCGGGCGCGTTCGACCGCGGCGGGCAGCACTTCGATCAGGCGGTCGACGTCGTCGCGGATCGAGGTGTGCCCCAGGGTGAACCTGAGCGAGCCGCGCGCCGCCGCCGCGTCGGCCCCCATCGCCAGCAGCACGTGCGACGGCTGGGCGACGCCGGCCGAGCAGGCCGAGCCGGTCGAGCACTCCACACCCTTGGCGTCGAGCAGCATGAGCAGTGCGTCGCCCTCGCAGCCGGGGAAGGAGAAATGGGCGTTGCCCGGCAGCCGCCCCGGTGAAGCCGGGGGGATTTCTCGCTGTTCGTCCTGGGCAGAAGGGGCCGCTCGCCGTTCGTCCTGGGGGGTATGCGCGGGGGGTGTCTCGCGCAGGTCGGGATCGCCGTTGAGCACGACGTCGGGGACGGCGGCGCGTACGCGCTCGATCAGCTCGTCGCGCAGCGACGCCAGGCGGCGCCCCAGAGCCTCCTGCTCCTTCACGGCGGCGCTGACGGCGGCGGCGAGCCCCGCGATGGCGGGGGCGTCGAGCGTGCCGGAGCGCACGTCGCGCTCCTGCCCCCCGCCGTGCTGCACGGAGACCGGCGTCAGCCCTCTGGCCAGCAGCAGCGCGCCGACGCCCATCGGGCCGCCGATCTTGTGGCCGGTCAGCGTGAGAGCGTCGACGCCCGATTCGGCGAACGACACGGGCAGCTGCCCCACCGCCTGGACGGCGTCGGTGTGGAACGGGATGCCGTGCTCGCGGGCGATGGCGGCCAGCGCGTGCACCGGCTGGACGGTGCCGACCTCGTTGTTGGCCCACATGACGCTGACCATGGCCACGCCGCCGGGGTCGCGTTGGATGGCGGCACGCAGGGTCTCGGGATGGACGCGGCCCTGCGCGTCGGCCTCCAGCAGCTCGATCTCCGCGCCCTGGCTGTCGGCCAGCCACTGGGCCGGGTCGAGCGCGGCGTGGTGCTCCACGGAGCTGATCAGCACGCGCTTCCGGGGGCGGCGCGCCCAGTAGAAGCCCTTGATGGCGAGGTTGTCGGCCTCGGTGCCGCCCGAGGTGAACACGACCTCGCTGGGGCGCGCCCCCAGCGCGTCGGCGATCGTCTCGCGTGACTCCTCGACCACCCTGCGCATCCGGCGCCCGGCGCCGTGCAGCGAGGAAGCGTTTCCGACCTGTTGGAGTTGAACCGTCATGGCCTCGATCGCTTCGGGCAGCATCGGGGTGGTGGCTGCATGATCAAGATAGGCCGACGGTCTGGTCACAGGTTCAGGGTATCTCGTTTGCAACTGTACCGTCCGGACGGTACAGTCAGGGGCATGCGAAAGGACGAGCTTTTGGACGCGGCGGAGGAGCTCCTCTGCGACCAGGGTTCGACCGCGCTCACCCTGGCCGCGGTGGCGGACCGGGCGGGCGTCAGCAAGGGTGGCCTGCTCTATCACTACGCCTCCAAAGAAGCCCTGATCAAGGGCATGGTGGAGCGCCTGATCGACGACTTCGACGAGCTCATGGCCGCCCAGCCCGACACGACCTACACCGGGCGCTATCTGGGCGCGACCCTGGCCGCCGTACGGTCAGGCAGGTTGCGACGATGGGCGGTCGTCACGGGAGCGTCAGGCAACCTCTTCCTGCTCGCGCCGCTGCGCGAGGCGATGACCCGATGGCATCGCGAGGAGCTGAGCGAGGAGCCCGACCCGGTGGCGGCCCAGATCGTGCGACTGGCGTGTGAGGGGCTCTGGGACGTGGCGAGCCACGATCCGGAGCTCAACACGGAAGACGATCTCCAGGCTCTGGAGGGCCGCCTCAGGGCGCTGCTCAAACCTCCCGCCTGAACCGCCCTCGGCCCGCCCGGGATCCCGGGCGGGCCGAGGG
>NZ_SMKP01000324.1:0-5956 GCF_004349015.1 Nonomuraea diastatica | reverse complement strand
GGAAAAGCACCCGCGCTCCAGGAGCGGGCCCGCTGACCCCGCCCCGGCTGATCCGGCCCTCCCTCGCCGAAATCCGCCGCGTCCTGGCCCGCCTCCTCATACCCGCGGCCACCGCCATCGACCATGTGCTGTCCTGGTCACATTTCCGGCTTGTCCACCAAACCCGAGCCCTGATCAGCCACTACCGCCAACGAGGCGACCCCCTACCCCAAGATCTGCGAATGTAGTACCGGCCAGGTAACCGAGCATGCGGCTGGCCAAGGAGCGGCCCCGCCATTTCTCGTCCACCGCGACCTGCCACACGAAGAGCGTCTCCGGCTCCTGCGGGCGGGTAAACCCGGTGATGAAGCCCCGCACGCCGTTCTCGCCGCGCGCCACGACCGAGGTGTTCGCGAAGTCCCGGCACCACAGGACGTAGCTGTAGGGGGAATTGAGGTCAAGGATCTTCGATTCACGGGTGATGCGCCACAACTCCCGGCCGTCCTCGAGGCGGGGTGGTCCCAGTTCCTCTGTGGAGGGCGGAGAATCCGCTTGCGGTCGTGGGTGTGCTGACGACATGGACTCTGAATTTACGCGAAGCGGTAACACGGATTACCGTGCCGCCGTTGCCCCACAGTTTGAGCTCCAGCTTCCGGGGTACGCCAGATGGCTTTCCCGTTTTGGCTGGTCGGCGGGGTGGTGGCGGTCCGCCTGGCGGCTCCGCTGTCATCGAAACTGACCAGCGAGCACGCGCTTTCGCGCGGCTCCGTCACGAGCGCCGCCGGCGCGTGCCGGAGCGCCTGGGGCATCGCTTGTACCGCTTGTTGGGCGCGATGTGGTGCGAAAACTATTGAGAGATTAGTCACACCTTAAGTTTCATGGTGATAACGGATCGCGTTCGCCCGGTTTGAGATCTCACCACCAATGAGCGCCCAATTTCTTGCTGCCCACACCGCGGGGACGCACACTTCCACCCGGAAACGCACTGGCTGGACCCCGGCCGCGGAGCGGGACGCCGACGAGCAAGGACGGTTCGAGGACGGTTCGAGGACCGGCCCGGCTAGCGTCTGCTCGCGCTGCACTTCTGCCGCGAAGGTGTCATCAACGGGGAGGCTCGATGAGATCACGCGGAGGCGCCGCCGTGCCCGGCCCAGCGGAGGTCTTGGTGGCCGTCGGCGACGGGGTTCGCCTGCTGGACGTGGCCGGTCCCATGGACGTGTTCGAGGGGGTGACACGGCTGACGGGCGGCGGCTACCGCGTACGCCTCGCCGCTCCTGGCGGGGCGGACGTCCGCACCTCCTGTGGCGTGCGGCTGGGCGTGGACGTCGATCTGGCGGACATCCGGCACGAGTTCGACACGCTGCTGCTCATCGGCGGCTCCTGCTCCGGAGCCGCGACGGGCGGCCCGCACCGCGATTCCGACCCGGCCCGTCACACACGGCGCCTGGCCGGGCTGGCCCGGCGGGTCGCCTCCATCGGCACCGGGGACCTGGCGCTCGACGGCATCCCGCTCCAGGGCGGGCGGTCCGCGGGCGCGGAACCGGGCGGCTCCCGGCAGGTCGTCAAGGTGGTGCCGCACACGATCCGCGGCGGCGGGGTGCGGAGCGCGGAGGGAATCGCCTCGGCCGTCGACCTAGCACTCACGTTCGTCGAGGACGACCACGGCGGGGACGTCGCCCACCGGGTGGCCAAATGGCTCGTACGCCGCCCTGACGGCCGCCCCGACAACGTCGCGCGCCTGCCGCGCATGGCGCGTGACCCCGCGTTGCGGAGCCTGCTCGGCGACATCGTGATGCGCCCAGAAGGCGATTTCACCGTGCCCGCCATGGCGGACCGCCTGTCGATGAGCGTGCGGCACTTCAGCCGCCGTTTCTCCCGCGAGGTGGGCATGAGCCCGGGACGGTTCGTGGAACGCGCGCGGGTCGAGGCGGCACGGGCGGCCATCGAGGAGGGGAACGATCCACTGGAGGTGATCGCGCGCCGCCACGGCTTTCTCACGGGCGAGACCATGCGGCGCTCGTTCCTCCGCCTGCTCGGGGCACCGCCGAGCGCCTACCGCGCGCGCGACGACGCCGTCACATGGCGATGAAGCCGGCGCGAAGACACCACGGGGACCTGTGGCGGCTCACAGCTCGGGGGTGATGCGCGGGCCGTGCGGTTGCTCGTCGCCGTCCTTCAGCGCCTTGGCCCGGCGGTTGAGGATTCCGCGCAAACGTTCACCGTTCCCGGAATCGTCGTCCTCGCTCTCGATGGCCGGCCTGCGCGGGCCACGCAGCGTCCGTGATCGGCGTTGCTCGCGGTGAAGTCGGACGGCCGGCATCCCCGTCCTGTCACCCTGAAACCTGGCAGGTCTCTTCTCGGGTTTCGGGCGATATGGTGTGCGAAATTTCGGGGGGAGGCGCGGTGCATCGACGACCACATCGGCAACTCGCGTGCGGGATGCTCGCGCTTCTCGTGACGGCCTGCAGCGGGGGCGGCACTCCCGCGGAGACGGCGCCCAGCGCGCCCGTACGCACGATCGTCCCCGGCACGCCGTCACCGTCGCCCACGCCCCCGCCCGCGACCGATCCCGACTGGTCGATCACGATGGAGGACGAGGGGGAGACCCGATGGGGAGACGCTCAGCTCTTCTCCGCGGGCGGCCGGTTCATGGTGGCCGCCGGCAACCAGCTGCGCGGGATCACGGACAAGGGCAAGCAGGCATGGAAGCGTACCTTCCGCAGTGATGTGGATATCTCGGTCGCCGACGGCGTGGTGATCGTCACCCACCGGAAAGGCGGCGAATCCACGTGGCCGCCGCCCAACGTGGACATGGGCGTCGATCCCGCGAACGGCAAGACGTTGTGGAAGGCCACCTCCTCGCCGTACGAGTCGGTGGTCGGCGAGACGGTGTACACCCCGGTCTGCCGCGGGAAGCAGACCGAGCGGCACGACGACTGCCGGCTCAGCGCCAGGGACCCGCGCACCGGGCAGGTCCGCTGGACGATCCTCGCCGAGCACGTCGCCACCGTGACCGGCAGGTCCGGCGGCGTGCTCACCATGACCACCCGGCCGAAGGGCTACCGGGGCAAGCACTGGCTCATGACCCTCGACGCCGCGTCGGGCGGGCGGCTCGGCGTACGTGTCGAGAAGCAGCGGTTCGGCGGAGAGCTGCTCTACCCCCGCGGCCAGAAGCGGGTCTCCGGCCCCACCTACCTCACCGGCGGGCTTGTGATCATGAGCAGCAAGGAGGGCCAGGTCGAGACGTTCAAGGAGATGTGCCGGCTGGACATGGTCGCGCTGAACGCCAGGACCGGGGCGAAGAAGTGGAAGGAACGCATCAGGCTGGCCGACGCCGAGCGGGACGGGCAGTGCAGGTACGGCCTGCCTGACGTCTCGGCCGACGGCGGCAACCTCTTCGGGGTCGACGAGCGCGGCCACCCGCGGGTCTTCGACCTGGCCAAGGGCCGGACCCGCTGGACGGGCGGCACCCCGGGCACGATTCTGAACGGCGACGCCAAGACGGTGCTGGTCAAGGAGCTCGTCGACGAGAAGGAGACGCTCACCCTCTACGACCTCTCCTCGGGCAGGGCCCGCTGGAGCGACGACGAGCCCCTGAAGGTCTGGGGAAGGGTCAGCACCATTCTCGCCGGAGACCGGCTCCTGGTCCGTCCCGACGACTGCTACCGCGACAGCTGCTACATCCGCGTCTACGACCTCGCCAAGGGCCCTCTCGACGCCGCGCCCGCCGGTGAGTACGCCGCTGCCGGCGACGGCTGGGTCGCCACCCGGGAGTCCTCCGGCGAGGCCACGACGTTCAGCGTCAGCCGTACCGGCTGACCTACGGGGCTGACTCTCAGGGCTGACGCTCAGCGCTGACTCTCAGCGCTGACTCTCAGGGCAGCGCTTCGACCACTCCGGCGACGATCCGCTGAAGATCGTCTTCCTGCCGGGACTGCACCTTGACGACGAAGCGGCCCTTGCGTACGTGGGCGACCTCGTCGCTCGTCTTCTGCACCTCGTCGGCGCCGTAGAGGCCCGCCTCACCGTTGACCAGGCCGTCTGCCTCGGCGGCGTTCGCGGCCACCCACAACACCTCGACGATGGCCTGCCCGTCCTCCCCATCCGCGGAGTAGTCCACGTGACACCGGCTCCTGGCGAGCTCCTGGGAGCCGATCTTGACCGGCCCTTCCACCATGGGCGTGCGCGCTATCGTCTTGCCCGGCACGTCCTTCAGCAGGTCGCACGCCTGCGGCCACTCGTCCTTGGCCGCGCCGCCCAGCTCCAGCGGACCCTCCGTGGGGGTGGAGGCGTACGCGACGAGATCGCCTCCCTTCGACGTGGCCACCAGCAGGTGACCGCCGGCGGTCCCGAGCCACCGCAGGGAGCCGACGTCCGACTCGAGGTTGAGGGGCAGGGGCATCGTGGTGAGCTGTTCTGTCGCCGCGTCGAGGACGTTCAGGCGGGCGGGCAGCAGGTTGCCCCCGAGTTTGGAGCTGACGCCGTACCACCGCCCGCCGGCCGTGACGGACATGGTGTCGTGGGGTGTGGTCAGGGTGCGTACCTGCCCGCTGGACACGCTGATCACTGACAAGGCCATGTTGCGCGACTCGTCGAAGTGGATCAGCCCCAGGTCGTCTCCCACGCTCCACAACGAGCAGGGAGGAAGGCACTCGCCGATGCCGTTCAGGTTGGCGATCTCGCGGCCGTCGCGGCCGACCAGGGTGCGCGTGTGCTCGTCGAGTTCGATCAGGGTGGCGCCGGCGCGTACGGAGATCCCTACCAGGGAGTCGTCGGACGTGCCGGTGCGCGACCAGAGCGGCTTTCCGTCCGAGGGATTGAAGGCGTACAGGTAGTGGTCGTCCCGGCAGGACTCCCTGAACACCAGGACGCTTCCGTCGGTGTCGGTGGCCGCCGACCGGGTGTCGGCGTCACAGCCGCTCGGCGCGTGGTGCGGCCGGCGCCAGCGTTCCTCGCCCGTGGCGGCGTCGAGGGCGAGGAACTCGTCCGGCTCCTCCTCCTCGTCGCGTCCGGAGGGCTCGGCTCTGACCAGGAGCGGTACGACTCCCTCGCCCATGGCCAGGCGCCCGCCGTGCCCGTGGGTGAACGGCCTGCCCTCATCGCCGCCGCGCTCCCACCGCAGCCGGCCGGTGCCCGACGCCAGCCCGGTCAGGTGGCTGCCTGCTTTGGACCGTGAGGCGACGACCAGGTCATCCTTGTTGACGGCGAACCCGGTCAGCTCGCGGCCCGGCTCGCGGTAACGCCACCTCTTCTGGCCGGTGCCCGCGTCGTAGACGTCGAAGCCGTCGGCGCCGGCGACGAAGAGCTGGCCGCCCTCCAGCCTGATCGGGCGGGCCTCCTCCCCCTGCCCGAGCCCTTTGACGCGCCAGGCCTCCCGCATGACGCCCGGCGCCGGGCCCGCGTCGGTGAGCTGCCGGGGGCCCGCCGTGGCGAACGTCTGATCGCGCTTGACGTCGGGAACGTCCTCGGTGTCCTCGCCGAGGAGCGAACAGCCGGTGGTGAGCAGCAGCAGGCCCACCGCTCCGTAGATCCGCCACGATGACATACGTCGAGAGGGTACTGGCGGGGGAGCACCCTCAGTGCCTGTTACCTTCCTGGGAGGTGGCGAGCCGGCGAGCGACGCCTCAGCCGATCCGCTGGCTCCATGCCGTGATGGCGGCCCGCGCCCAGGCCTGTTCGTGCTCCTCGAACCCCTCCGCGGGGAAGGTGCCGTCCACTGCGACGTCCACGATGGTGACGGCGTAGCTCGTGGGCGGCGCTCCGGCCTCAGGGAACGGCGGCGCCCCGGGGAAGTCCTCGACGACGGGTTTCCGCCCGCCGTACCCGTTGCATCTCAAGCCGCTTGAGATCCCATAGTGGCGGCATGGACGACAACGAGTTGTACCCGATCGGGGACGTGGCCCGCAGGACCGGGCTGAACGTGAGCGCCATCCGCTACTACTCCGACGCCGGGATCATCGCACCCACCCAGGTGACC
>NZ_SMKP01000323.1:0-5963 GCF_004349015.1 Nonomuraea diastatica | reverse complement strand
GAAGAAGAGCGCCTCACGGCTCAGGAAGACCACGTCGACCTGCGCCTGGCCACCGGCGAACACCAGGAGGTGGCGGCTGAGCTCGCCGCGCACGTCAAGGCACATCCCCTGCGGGAACGCCGCCGCGGGCAGCCCGGACGTGAGCGGCCGGGCCGTGACGTCCACCACATCCGCGGGCCGGGCGACACCGGCCGGGCAGGACGGCTCGCCGGGCGCCACCGCGGCGCCCGAGCGCACGATCGTCCCGCCGCGGCCGGAAGGGCAGGACATCGTGATCGCGATGCAGAGCGCGATCACGGTGAAGCCGATGGCCGACCTGACCTTCGACGGCGCCCTGACGCAGAGCGAGTTCGCCGCGAAGGCGCACGGCCGGATCCGGTTCCATCCCGAGGTGAGCTTCAGCCCGCAGAACTGCGCCTACGCCATGACCGTCGCCCCCGCCGGCGAGCCCGCGATGGACGTGGCCATGGTGTTGTCCGGCGGCTCCGTCGAGCTGTTCGTCGACGGGAAACCCCAGGGTGAGCGCGAGCCGCGCGGCCAGGACTACCTCGACATGGTTGTCACCATGTCCGGAATCGGCGTCATCCTCGACCTGGTGGGGCGCACGGAGCGGGTGGACGCGGCCGGCCCGCGCTACTCCGGCAGCCTGCCGGCGGAGAAGGCCCCCGGCGCGATCCAGGAGCAGCTCGCGGGCATGGCCGGCTGGAAGACGAGCGAGCTCAAAGGCACCAGGATCACTTGGCAGCTGGAGCTGGACCCGCAGAACCGTCCCCGGCTCTTCGTGCTCTCCTGGGTGACCGAGGTGCGCGGCACCGAGCTCGCCTCCACCTACTCCACGACGTTCGGGGGCTGGCGGCAGGGGGAGATCGCCGCGCCCGGCTAGCGATCCGGGCACGCCATGGGATCGCCTCAAGCCCGTCGTGAGGCGATGATGAGGGACATGGAGACAGCCCCGGTGCCGCCGATCTCCACCATGGGCGCCATCGTCACGGTGGAGCGCGTGCTCGCCCGAACCCCCGCCCTAGCCGTCCTGCTGCCGATGATCCAGGCCTTCGACACCGGCTGCCTGCTGAACATCGACGTCGTGGCCCGCAACGCCGCGGCGCCGCGCGGCCTGGCGCTGCAGCTCGACTCGGCGTTCTCCGGCGAGGAGAGCACCTCGCTGCACATCACGCTGCGCTATCCGGACGGCGTCGAAGTCGCCTCCGACGCCGACCACCACTGCGCGCCGCCGAGCCTTTCCTGGTTTCCCGGCGGCGTGCGCGGCGACGCGACGTTCACCCTCTACCAGACGCCCCTGTGGCTGCATCCGCTGCCGCCGCCGGAGGACTTCGTCCTCACCATGGAGTGGCCGTGGGCCGGCATCGGCCTGGAGACCGTGCGGCTCGACGGCGCCGCCATCGCGGGCGCGGCAGCGCGGTCGAAGCACTGCTGGCCGTCCTGGGGGACCACCGAGGCGCACTGAACCCTTCAGTACGACTTCTGCGTCTGTACGTTGAAGTCGTCCATCTTGACCTGCTGGGCCGGGTCGGTGAGCGGATGAGTGATCCGCAGCACGTCGAGGCCCTGGCGCATGTCGCTGGAGTAGATGTAGCCGTTGTAGTAGTACGCGGACCAGGAGCCCACGGTGCCGCCGGTCTCGTCGGGCCCGCGCTCGAAGAAGCCGATCTCCTTCGGGTTGGCGGAGTCGGTGAAGTCCCAGATCGACACCCCGCCCTGGTACCACGACTGGACCATGACGTCCTTGCCCGGCACCGGGATCAGGGAGCCGTTGTGGGCGACGCAGTTCTCGTCCGGCTGCTGCTCCCTCGGGATCTTGAAGTAGCCGCGCCGCTCCAACTGGCCGTTCACCAGGTCGTAGACGGCGTCCGCGCCCTTCGTGGGAGGGGTGTTCCTGTCGCAGGTGGCCATGGCGCCGCCGCCGAGCTCGTCACCGAACACGATCTTCGTGCCGTCGTTGTTGAACGTCGCCGAGTGCCAGATCTGGAAGTTCTCAGGGTCGTTGAGCCGCTGGACGACTTTCGGCTCGACCGGGTTGGAGATGTCGAGGATCACGCCGTCGCCGAAGCAGGCGGCTGCGGCCACGTTCTTCTCCGGGTAGGCGGTGATGTCGTGGCAGCCGGAGCCGTTCTCGCTGGTGGAGCGCTCCGGGAAGAGGTCCGGCTTCGCCGCCATCTTCGCCGACTGCGGGTCCTGCACCGGGATCTCCACGATCTGGATGAGCTCGTGCGGCGGCTGGCAGGTCTCCGACTCGGGCTCCGGGCCCGGCGAGGAGACGTACACGTACAAGGTCTCCCCGGCGGGGACCATCGTGTGCGTGTGGGAGCCGCAGTCGGTCTGGACCGCGCTGACGTACCTGGGGCTCTTCTTGTCGCTGATGTCGAAGATGCGCAGCCCTTCCCAGCTGCGGCGGTCATCACGAGAGTCGCACTCCGGGCCGCTGCGCGGCTCGTCGATCGACAGGATGAGCAGGTCGCCGTAGACGGTGATGTCGTTCTGCTGCGCCGGGCAGGACACCTGGCTGACGATCTCCGGCTTCGTCGGGTCGCTGATGTCGTAGATCGTGAACCCGCCGAAGTTGCCCACGTACGCGTAGTCGCCCTGGAAGGCGAGGTCCGTGTTGAGGTCGTCCGGACCGTTTAACGGAGCGGTCCTCGGAATGTTGGCGACGTGTTCCACATTGTCGCTTTTCATCACGCCGTTCGCGGCGGTCTTTGCTGGAGCGCTGGTCTCCTGCGACGACCCGGCGGGCGTTTCTGGCCTGCCTCCCAGCGGGCCTCCGGCACACGCGGAGACCAGCAGCAAGGCCGTACACAACAACGCTCCGCGCAGCTTGGCAGAGATCAACGCGCATTCCCCTTCATGTTGTGGCTCAGTATGGAAGCTATGTCAGCAGGTTCGACGCCGCGCACGGTCTTCATCACGGTTCTGACCATATTGGGCCTTAGCGCCTGCTCGCAGCCGTCTGCCCAACCCTCTGCCGTGGGAACGGAGGCGCCGGTCATCGTGCCGGGCAGCCCGGGAGACCATGGACGCACGGCGACGCCGGGGGAGCGGATCGGGCAGACGCCCGCCCCGACCGTGGCCTCCGACGTACGTTTCGCCGAGGCCATGATCCCGCATCATCGCCAGGCACTGGAAATGACCGCGCTGGTGGACGACCGCACGACCACACCCACCATCCGCTCGATCGCCCGCGCGATCGACGCCGCCCAGCTCCCGGAGATCAAAGGCATGACCGGCTGGCTCGCCGAGCTGGGCCGCTCCGCGCCGTCGGGGCACGACCACGGGGAGGCCGAGGGCTACGGGATGGCGACCGAGCAGCAGCTGAACGCGCTGGGCGCGGCCAAGGGAACGGCCTTCGACCGGTTGTTCCTCCAGCTGATGATCAGGCATCACCAGGGAGCGGTGAAGATGGCGGGAGAGCAACTCGCGACCGGCCGTGACCGGCGCATGCGGCTGCTCGCCAAGGATGTGTACTCAGGTCAGAGCATCGAGATCGCCCGCATGGAGCGGGTGCTGGAATCGCTGCCGGCCTAGCTCCGGGTCAGGGGATGCTCTGGATCGGGGGGCGCTCCGGAGCGGGTGCGCTCCGGATCACGAGGGCCAGAGCATGTTGGTCAGCTCGCTGTCGAGATCCATGAAGTCGGTCTCGCGGCCCGCGGGCACCTTCTCGTACGTGCGGTGGAGGAACTCCGTGAGCGGGGCCAGCGGCACTTCGAAGAGCGCCTGCCCGAACGGTGACGTGAGACTGATGTGCAGTGTGCGCTCGCCGTCGGCACGCGCGGGCCACACCTGCACGTCGCCGTCGCCGACGCGTCGCACGATGCCCACGGTCAGCAGCTCGCGAGCAAAGATCCACTCGACCGGCTCGTCGTTCCCTACGTGGAAGGCCATGCGGATGGCGTATGGGTCGTCGGCTGTGTAACTCAACCCGGCGAGCAGGGGGACGGTTGTACGGTCGGGGACCACAAGCCGAAGGCCAAGCTCGGCGGAGACGGTGGTGCTGTTCATCGTCAGCCAAACCTTTTCGTCGTAGGTCCCCTCTACGGGGCTTTCACTGCTCTGACGGACTTCGTCCTGAGCTATGACGCAGGGAACGAAGAAACCCGTAGGAAAGATTCCGCTCCTAGGGCCTTCTGTAACGCACATCACAGCTGGACATTTAGGCATCTACCAGGCTAAACGGCATCAATCGGGTCGTATTTGCAAGGGTTTTGCGTGCGGTGGACCGTGTTCCGTAGGCGTCGGTCATGAACGTTTCTTACGAAATGATCGCGACCGGCGCTTCCGGAACACGACTGATGGTATGCCACCGACCCGCCATGCCGATGGGCAACCGCCGCGTTTCACCCGAATCCCTACTGCTGCGGCGATCCGGTCCCCGCCGACCCCCTCCCGTCGCCCGGCCCACCCGCTCGGGATCACATCGCTTCGCCAGCAGGCACCAGAGTGCGGTATGGTTTTCCCCGTCGGCACCAAGTGGAGCTGGCAGGGCGGGCGATTAGCTCAGCGGGAGAGCGCTTCGTTCACACCGAAGAGGTCACTGGTTCGATCCCAGTATCGCCCACCACGAAGACGCAGGTAGCACGGGGTTTCGGAGTTGATCCGAGGCCCCCTTCCTCGTGTCTGGGGGCCGATGGGAGCCAATCGGGGAGCCATCTCACTCGGACTCTCTACCCGTGTCGGCTGTCACCGAAGATCGTGTTCATGGTTTGGGCACCTTTGGTGATCACCGGCCTGAGCTGGTGCCGGTAGACCGCCTCCGTGACGCTGGTGCCCGTGTGCCCGACGAGATCGGCGATGATCTCGATGGGCACACCCTGGTCACTCATGATGGAGACGAACGAGTGACGCAGCTCGCGTGGTGTCCAGGCGATTCCGATCTTGGCGTCCTTGGTGATCTTGCGGAATGCCCGCCGCACGTTCGCCGCGTCCAGCTCGGTGCCGACGCTCGTGCAGAACACCAGGTTGTGGTCCTGCCATGCCGCGCCCGCCCTGAGCTTGTGGGCGATCTGGCGGGTGTGATGGTGCCGGAGCGCTTCGGCGGCGAGTCTGGGTAGTTCCAGCGTGCGCCGCGACTTTCGGGTCTTGGTGTCACCCCCTTCTCGGACGGCTCGCCATACGTAGACGGCGAGCTTCTTGTGTTTGAACCCTGCCTCGGTGACCGCTTGCCACTGCTTAAGGCTCGGTATCCAGGCGACGACGTGATCCCAGCGCAGGGCGCGGGCTTCCTCGGTACGGACGCCCGTGGTGAGGCTGAGCACCACGTAGGCATGAAGTTCCGAGGATGCCGCCGCCTTGAGCACCGCCTCCGCCTGGTGCCGGGTGAGTGCCTTGCTGGGGCGCCCGTCCGTGCCCTTGGGCGTGGTGACCAGCTCCGCAACGTTCCTGAGCACCATGTCGCGTGCCTGGGCTTGCCGGATGGCTCGCTTCAGCACGCTGTGAATCTCCCGCAGGGTGGTGGTCGCCAGCTCGCCGGCGAGCTGGTCAAGCCACTCATCCACGTGATCCGCGCGTAGCTGCTGGAGCTTGATCTTCCCCAGTCCGGGGATGACGTGCGTTTCGGCGAGGATGCGCAGCTTGGTGACCGTGTTCTCGGACCGGCCCTTGAGGCCCTTGCTGAGCCAGTCGTTGACGGCATCGCGCACGGTGTAGGTCTCCGATGCGGTGATGCCCGCTTCAAGGTCTTTGACGGCCTTGATCGACTTGTCCTTGACGGCGGTCTTGGTCTTGGCCTTGCGCTTGAGGCGTTGGCGCTTGCCGTCGGGGCCGAACCCGAGGGAGATGGCTCCGGTGAAGCCGTCCCCCTCGGGGTAGATGGTCGCTTCGTACGTGCCGATCAGGATCTTGGCCAAGGGATCACCCCTTCTCGTGACGGTTGAGGTACTCCTCGATCGCCTTCCTGATCACCCACGACACATCTCGTTCCTGCGACTCGGCGTACCGGCGGAGACGGTCTT
>NZ_SMKP01000032.1:0-68854 GCF_004349015.1 Nonomuraea diastatica | reverse complement strand
AGGGGCCGGGCGGTCCTGGGGGACATGGTGGTCCTGGAGGGCGGTGGCAACCACCGCGGCGTGGCGGCGGTGGGAAGGGGCCGCTGATCGCCATCGTCGCCGTGCTCGCCGTCGTCCTGGTCGGCGGGGTGGCCGGAGGGTGGCTGCTCCTCCAGGAGTTCGGCGACAGACCAGGACCGCCAACGGACTATTCCGGCAAACGGCCAAGACTGGTGCGGACACCCTCGGCCACCCCGGCCGCCGAGGTGGTGAAACTGCGGCCGATCACCGGATCCCAGCTCTGTGCCGCCATCCCCGACGCCCTCCGCAAAAGCCTCGTCACCGATGGCAAGTACGGCGGAAAGGACGCGTCCACAGGAGCCGCCACAGAAAGCGACAAGCGGGCGGACTGCGGGTGGAGCAATAACAAGATGGACGTCGGCGACGGCGTCATCGGCCATCGCAGCCTGAGCATCTCCGTCCGGGCCAAGAGCACCGAGAGCCAGAACGCGATCGAGTACGCCAAGGACCAGTTCGAGCAGGACAGGAAGAGCCACGAGCGGCGGGTCAACGTCCGGGACGGCAAGCGGATCGACGGAAAGACCTCGGGCTCGGCGTTCGGCGAGACCATCAAACTGGCGTACGGCGACGCGTCGTACAGTCAGAGCTCGATCGGGCACAGCGGCCTCTCGGCCGCGGTGTACGTCCGGCAGGGGCCATGGCTGATCAAGGTCGAGTACCGCGGCAGCAACCGGACCGGCCGGAAATACCCCTCGGGCGACGAGGTGCGCGCCGCGGCCGGCAAGGTCGCCGAGCGCATCACCGCGGAGATGGCCAAGGACGCCTCCAAGGCCAAGGTCGGAGGGCCGTGCGGGATCCTCACCGCCGCGGACGTCAAGTCGGCGTTCTTCCCCACGGTCACCGGGCCGTCCGTGGGCGAGAACGACGGCCGCATCAAGCAGACCACCTGCACCTGGAAGATCTCGGAGGCGGTGAAGCACGAGCCGGGGCAGGAGTACACCACCCGGGGCGGCGAACTGCGCATCCATGTCGTCGACTGGCGGGGCGGCGAACTCGGGTCGGATTTCCAGTTCGATCGTGATGCCAAGAAGTTCGACCGTTACCGCGCCAAGGGCGGCATCGGCAACGACGTCACCCACACCACGTACGGGCCCCGCGAGGAGCTCTCAGGGCTCGGCGAGAAGGCGTTCGCCGTGGTGTCCACGACGACCAGGCCGGGCGAGGCGGACGCGGAACCGACGCAGGACATCCTGGTCAAGGTCCTGGCCGGCGAGCGCACGGTCGAGTTCTCCTTCCGCGGCACGACGGCCGGCGGTGGCATCGTCGAGGCCGACGACTACCAGAAGCCGGTCTTCGAGCCCGGCGCCGCCAAGTCGGCCGTGACGCGACTGGCCAAGACGTTCCTCGCGGGCCTGAAATAGCCGGCCGCGCGGAGGGCGCACGCGTCGTGGACCGGCGGCCGGGGCACCCGTTCGCGGGCGCGCGGGGCTGATCGCGCGGTCTCAAGCCCGCCGGCGGACAGGGGGTTGCCCGTCCGGCGGAGAAGCGTGCTGGAGGGGCGCCGCCCCTCCAGCACGCGCTCCTCACAGCGCGCCTGGCGGACCGTGCGGCCGTGCGTGACCAGCCGTCGCGCCGGCCTGATCATCCATGGGCGTGTCCACGACCTGCTCCCGGAGTCTGGCTTGGAGCCGGGTTTCCGGGGTCCCGCGCGCGGGACAGCCGGGGATCCGGCATGGGCGGGACAGCCGGGGCGGATGCGCAACCATCCATAGATACCGCACGCGAAACTAATTTTCCACTTTTACTGCAACATGGAAAATTTCTTCCTACTTGCTTGACCTGGGCGGTTAACACTGGGAAAGCTGTGGCGGGACAGCAGCAGCGTGAAAGGACCCCCATGGTGACTGTCCGCGCGTTCGCGCCCGGCGACGAGCGCTCCCTGGTGGACGCCTGGAACCAGAGCATGCCAGGAGATCCCACCACGTCCGGCTGGTTCCGCGACTGCGTGCTGCTCGACCCGAACTTCGACCCCGAGGGCCTGCGGGTGGCCGTGGTGGACGGGCGGGTGGCGGGCTGCGCGTACGCCGTCCGCAGGCTGACGCCCCTGGCCCCCGGCACCGATCTGGAGCCGGAGACCGGCTGGATCCCGTTCTTCTTCGTCACGCTGGAGCACCGCGGCGGCGGGCTGGGGCGGCGGCTGGTGGGGGAGGCGCTGGCGTTCCTGGAGGGCGTCGGCCGAACGAGGGTGGATTTTTCGTCCTATACGCCGAACTACGTGCTGCCGGGCGCGGACCCGGAGCTCTACCCCGCCGGCTTCCGGCTGCTGGAGGCGCTGGGCTTCCGTACGTTGTACTCGCCGGTCGCGATGGACCGCACGCTCGTCGGCTACGTGACGCCGGACGACGTGCACGAGCTGCGCGCCAGGCGCGAGAGCGAGGGGTACGTCTTCCGCGGCCCCACCGAGGGCGAGCTGCCGGAGCTGATCAGGTTCGCGGCCGACACCTTCAACCCCGACTGGGGTGAGGCGATCCGCCACCACCGCGACCCCGACCGCATCGTCATCGCGAAAAAAGACGACATTGTGGGCTTCGCCCTCTACGCGGCCTACCGCGGCATCCCCGAGCGGTTCGGTCCCTTCGGCGTCGACCCGGGACAGCGAGGCACCGGCCTCGGCAAGATCCTGCTCCATCTCACCATGACGATGATGCGGGCCGAAGGGCTCCACTCGTCGTGGTTCCTGTGGACCGGCGAGACCAGCCCCGCCGGCCACCTCTACACCAAGGCCGGTTACGAGATCACCAGGCGGTTCCACGTGATGAGGCGAGAAGCATGACGCACGTTCTGGCCATCGGCGCCCACGCGGGCGACCTCGACCTGACCGCGGGCGCCGTGCTCGCCCAGCACGTCCTGCGCGGCGACCGCGCGACGCTGCTGCACCTGACGCTCGGCGAACGCGGCCATCCCCGCATGCCGGTGCCCGACTACGCCAAGCAGAAGCGCGAGGAGGCCGAGACGTTCGCCGAGCGGATCGGTGCCGGTGTGCGCTTCCTCGACTACGAGGACGGCCTGCTGCCCGAGGACGACGAGGTCAAGATGCGCGTCGGCGACCAGATCAGGGAGCTGCGGCCGGACGTCATCCTGACCCATTGGAGCGCGTCCATCCACAAGGATCACGCTCGCACCCACCGCATCGTCGAGGACGCCCGCTTCTACGGCGGGCTGAAGACCCTCGAACGCGAGCGGCCCGCCTACTGGGCCGGCGAGCTCTACTACGCCGACAACTGGGAGGACGCCGAGGGTTACGCCCCCGACGCGTTCGTCGAGCTGAGCGAGGAGGCGTACGAGATCTGGTCGCAGGCCATCACCGGCTACGCCTACGCCAGGGGCGAGACCTACGGCTTCCCCTACGTCGACTACTACCGCGCGCTGACCGTCGTGCGTGGTGCACCAGCCGGATTCGGCCGCGCGCAGGCGTTCGCCGCCCCCAAGGGTTCGCGCGTCCTCCGGACGAAGTATTTCGGAAAGGCAGCCCCCCAATGATCAGGCCCCCTGTGAAACGTCTGCTGGCGGTGCTCGCCGCCCTCGCCCTCGCCGGTTGTTCCGGCGGCGGCTCCGGCGGGAGCGGCGGAGGTGAGAACGCCCCGCCGCTGATCATCCACGCCGTGGACGCGGGCACGTTCCAGGAGGATTTCAACCCGTACCACCTCGAAGGCGTGAACTTCGGGACGAGCGGGATGATCCACGAGACCCTCATGTACTTCAACAAGCTCAAGCCCGGCGAGATCACGCCGTGGCTGGCGCTCAAGCACGAATGGTCTGACAAGGGCAAGTCGGTCACGTTCACCCTTCGCAAGGGCGTGAAGTGGTCCGACGGGAAGCCGTTCACCGCCGAAGACGTCGCCTTCACGTTCCAGATGCTCAAGGACAACCCGGAGCTCAACAGGAACGCGCTGGAGATCACCGGCACCGAGGCGCTGGCGCCGGACAAGGTGCGGATCGACTTCGAGAACACGTCGTACGCCAAGCTGTTCAACATCGCCGGCAACTCGCCGATCGTGCCCAAGCACCTGTGGGAGAAGCAGAAGGACCCGGTCACCTTCACCAACCCCAAGCCGGTCGGCACTGGCCCCTACACGCTGTCGAAGTTCTCGGCCCAGCTCTACGAGATGGTCAAGAACCCGTCCTACTGGCAGCCGGGCAAGCCCGAGGTGCCGGTGCTGCGCTTCCCCGCGTACACCGCCAACGCCGTCCAGACGGCGCTCCAGCAGGGCGAGGTCGACTGGGCGGGCGCGTTCGTACCGGACATCCAGAAGATCTACGTGCAGGGCAAGCCGGAGCAGAACAAGTTCTTCTTCCCGCCCGAGGGCGTGGTGACGCTGCTGCCCAACCTGACCCATCCGATCCTGTCCAAGCCGGAGGTGCGCCAGGCCATCAGCCTCGCCATCGACCGCGACAAGATCGTCCGGGTGGCCGAGCGCGGCTACACCAAGGTCGCGCATCCGACCGGCGTGCCGATGCCGGGCGGCGAGGCATACGTGCCGCCCGAGTACAAGGACGCCGCGTTCAAGGTGGATCTGGCCAAGGCCAAGGAGCTGCTGAAGGGCGTCGATCCGGCCAAGCTCAAGTTCACGCTGCTGGTGCCCTCGCCGTTCACCGATTGGGTCAACGCCGCCCAGCTCATCCGGGAGGACCTGGCCAAGATCGGCATCACCGTCGACACCAGGGGCGTGGCGTTCCAGGACTGGGTGTCCAAGGTCGGCAAGGGCAACTACGAGCTGTCGATCAGGGCCACCGCGTCCGGGCCGACCCCCTACTACCAGATGCGCTCGATGCTCTTCGGCGGCCTGGCCGAGCCCGTCGGCGAGTCCGCGACCGGCAACTACCAGCGCTGGAAGGACGCCGAGACCGACCGGCTCATCGAGGAGTACGCCGCCACCGAGGACGAGGCCGAGCAGCAGCAAGCCACGCAGGGGCTGGGCAAGATCATGGTGGAGAAGCTGCCCACGCTGCCGCTGTTCTACAGCCCGTCCTGGGCGCAGTACCGCACGAACAAATACGTCGGCTGGCCGTCCGAGCAGGACCCGTACGCAATGCCGTCGCCCTACACCTCGCCTGACGCGGCCGTGGTGCTGCTGCATCTGAAGCCGGCCGCCAAGTGAGGTTCCTGGCCCGGCGGCTCGGCTTCTACCTCCTGACGGCCTGGGCCGCCATCACGCTCAACTTCCTGATCCCCCGGCTCATGCCGGGGGATCCGGTGGAACTGCTGGTGGCCAGGATGAAGGGCAACGTCGAACCGGAGGCCATCGACGCGATGCGCCGCGCGTTCGGCATCAGCGACGCGAACCTCTGGCAGCAGTACCTCGACTACCTCGGCAACCTCGCACGCGGCGAGCTGGGCCGCTCGATCACCTTCTTCCCCACCGAGGTGTCCACGGTCATCGCCGACAGCCTGCCGTGGACCGTCGGGCTCGTCGGCGTGGCCACCCTGATCAGCTACCTGATCGGGACCTCACTGGGCGTGCTCATGGCGTGGAAGCGCGGCACCTGGCTCGACGGGGTGCTGCCCGCGGCCACGTTCATGCACGCGGTCCCGTACTTCTGGGTGGCGCTGGCGCTCGTGTTCGTCTTCGGCGTGACCCTGCAGTGGTTCCCCGTGTCGAGGGCGTACGGGCTGGACGTGATGCCCGGCATGACCGGCGAGTTCGCGGCGAGCGTGCTCTACCACGCGGCGCTGCCCGCCATCACGATCGTGATCGCGTCGATGGCCGACCGCATCCTCGGCATGCGCAACGTCATGGTGACCACGCTGGGCGAGGACTACGTGGTCATGGCCGAGGCGAAGGGGCTGACCTCGCGGCGGGTCATGTGGGCCTACGCGGCCCGCAACGCGATCCTGCCCAACATCACGAGCTTCGCCCTCTCGCTCGGCTTCGTGGTGGGCGGCTCGGTGCTGACGGAGATCGTCTTCTCGTACCCGGGGATCGGGTCGATGCTCCTCAAGGGCGTGGAGAACGAGGACTTCCCGCTCATGCAGGGCATCTTCCTCGTCATCTCCTTGGCCGTGCTCGTCGCCAACTTCCTGGCCGACCTGGCGTACGTCGTGCTCGACCCGCGAACCAGGCAGGAGTCCGAATGAAGATCAAGATCGGTTTCGGCATCCTCGTCTTCTTCGCGCTGATGGCCCTGGCCGGGCCGCTGCTCATCGGCGCCGACCCCGCCGCAACCAGCGAGGACGGGCTCCAGGGCCCGTCGGCCGAGCACTGGCTCGGCACCACGCAGACCGGCCAGGACATCCTCACCCAGATCGTGTACGGGGCCCGCATCTCGATGGGCGTCGGCGTGTTGTCGGCCGTCATCGCCAACCTGCTCGCGATCCTGGTCGGCCTCGTCGGCGGCTATTTCGGCGGCGCGGTGGACGAGGTGTTGTCCGTGCTCACCAACATCTTCCTGGTGTTGCCCGCCCTCCCGCTGATCATCGTGCTGGCCGGCTACCTGCCGCAGCGTGGTGTCGGTTCCGTGGCGGTGGTGATCGCGGTCACCGGCTGGGCGTGGGGCGCCCGCGTGCTGCGCGCCCAGACCCTCTCGGTACGGCGTCGCGACTTCGTCCAGGCCGCCAGGGCCAGCGGCGAGGGGCCGTTGCGGATCATCTTTTTCGAGATCATGCCCGTGCTGCTGCCCGTCATCGCCACCAGCTTCCTGGCCACCGTGGTCGCCGCGATCCTGGCCGAGGCCGGCCTGTCGTTCCTCGGCCTGGCCGACCTGTCCACGGTCAGCTGGGGCAGCATGCTGTACTTCGCGCAGAACGGGCAGGCGCTGCTCATCGGGGCATGGTGGTGGTTCATCCCGCCGGGGTTGTGCATCGCGCTCATCGGCACCGGCCTCGCGCTGGTGAACTTCGGCATCGACGAGATCGCCAACCCCCGCCTGCGCACGGTCAAGGTCCGGAAGGCCCGTACATGAACGTCCTGGAGATCCGCGACCTCGGCGTCGACTACCTGTCACAGACCGGCGCCGTGCACGCTGTCGCCGACGTCTCGCTCGACCTGCGGCGGGGCGAGATCCTCGGCCTCGCGGGGGAGAGCGGCAGCGGCAAGTCCACGCTGGCCAACGCCGTCGCCCGGCTGCTGCGCCCGCCCGCCGCGATCACCTCCGGCTCGGTGGTCTACCACCGCCAGGACGGCACCGCCGTCGACGTGCTCGCCCTCAAGCGGGACGAGCTGCGCGCCTTCCGCTGGAAGGAACTGGCCGTCGTCTTCCAGAGCGCCATGAACTCGCTCAACCCGGTCAGCACAGTCGGCGCCCAGATCGACGACGTCCTGCGCATCCACGCCCCCAAGATGTCCCGCCAGGACCGGGCGGAGCGGGCCGTCGAACTGCTGCAGCGCGTCGGCATCAGCGCTGACCGGCGGCGGTCGTACCCGCACGAGTTGTCGGGCGGCATGCGGCAGCGCGCGGCCATCGCGATCGCGCTCGCCCTCAACCCCGAGGTCATCATCATGGACGAGCCGACGACGGCGCTCGACGTGGTGGTGCAGCGCGACATCCTCCACGAGATCAGGGCGCTCAGGGAGGAGTACGGCTTCGCGGTCGTGTTCATCACGCACGACCTGTCGCTGCTCATGGAGATCTCCGACAGGATCGCCATCATGTACGCGGGCCGCGTCGTCGAGACCGGCACCGCCGAGGCGCTGCACAGGGCGCCGCGGCACCCGTACACGCTGGGCCTGCTCCGCTCGTTCCCCCGCCTGCACGGGCCCCGCGAGGAGTTGCTCGGCATCCCCGGCACCCCACCCGACCTGCGTTCGTTGCCGCCCGGCTGCGCTTTCCACCCGCGCTGCGGGCGGGCCATGGAGGAGTGCTCCACGCGGCTGCCCCTGCTGACGCGCGGCACGGACGGCCCGGACGGCGCGGACGGCGCGGACGGTGCGGACGGTGCGGACGGCGAGGTGGCGTGCCTGCTGAACGGCGGCCGCGGTGTGGAGGAAGCATCATGATCGTTCTTGAGGGCCGGAACCTCACCAAGCACTTCACCTCGGCCCGTGGCCCTCGGGGACGGCTGGGGAAGCGGCCGCCCGTGCGTGCCGTGGAGGACGTGTCGATCGCCCTGCGCGCCGGCTCGGTGTCGGCGCTCGTGGGGGAGAGCGGCTGCGGCAAGAGCACGGTGGCCCGGCTGCTCGCGCAGGTCTATCCGGCCACGTCGGGCGAGCTGCTGCTGCGCGGCGAGCCGGTGCGCGCGCGTCGCGGGGCGGCGTTCCGCGACTACCGGCGCCAGGTGCAGCTCATCTTCCAGGACCCGTTCTCCTCGCTGAACCCCTTCCACCGGGTGCGCTACCACCTGGCCAGGCCGCTGCGCATCCACGGGCACGCCCGCTCGGACGAGCAGGAGCGCACGATGGTCGCGGAGCTGCTCGAACGCGTCAGCCTCACGCCGGTGGAGCAGTTCATGGACAAGCTGCCCCACGAGCTGTCCGGCGGGCAGCGGCAGCGGGTGGCGATCGCGCGGGCGCTGGCCGTCCAGCCCGTCGCGCTGATCGCCGACGAGCCCGTGTCGATGCTGGACGTGTCGATCAGGCTCGGCGTGCTGCGGCTGCTGGAGGAGCTGGCCAAGGAGAGCGGGCTGGCGCTGCTGTACATCACGCACGACATCGCCAGCGCACGCTACTTCGCCGAGGACATCACGGTGATGTACGCGGGCCGGCTCATCGAGAGCGGGCCCAGTGAGGCGCTCACCCAGTCGCCCCGGCACCCGTACACGCGGCTGCTGCTGGAGTCGGCGCCCGACCCCGACCGGGTGACGCCGCCCGACGCGACCCGGCACGGTGAGCCGCCCAGCCTCATCGCCCCGCCCGGCGGGTGCCGCTTCCATCCGCGCTGCCCGGTGGCGCTGCCGGTGTGCTCGAGCGAGGCGCCGGGACGTACGGAACTGGGCGAGGGCCGCTGGACACACTGCTGGCAGGCGGAGACGCCGGACCCCGTGGCGCGGTGACGGACCGCGTCACCGTCCTCACGCGCGCGTGAGGACGGTCTCCGCCTGCAGAGCCCGTGGCCCGGCGTCGGCGTTGCTCCGCACCCACAACACCGCCGCCACGGCCACCGCCGCGATCAGCAGCACCAGCCCGCCGGCCACGATCACCCACCACCAGGCCGACCTGGGTCGCCTGGCTTCGTAGACGGGCACGTCGGGCAGCATGTCAGGGGTGTAGGGCAGGCGCTGCGTGAAAGGCGACTCCGGCGGGCCCTGCCGGGGCGGGCTGGGCGGCGGGACCGGGTGAGGGAACCGATGCCTGATCGTCTGGTTGGGATCAGGTTCCTGCCGGTCGGGCTGCTCTCGCGTCATGGTCCCCCCACGCGCTTGGGAGTTACCCCCACATTGTCACATTCCAGGGGATATCCCGTCTGTATGACACGACGGAAGCCGCGCGACAGGGTGCCGGCGGCCGCTAGCCCTGGCCGCCGCCGTAGGGCGGCTGCTGCCAGCCCTGCCGCGGGGGCTGCTGCTGTGGGTACGGCTGCTGCATGTGCGGCTGCTGGTGCTGGACCGGCGGCTGCTGCCAGCCCTGCGCCTGGCCGGGTGGCGGGTAGTGGGGGGACTGCGGCTGCTGCGGGTCGCGCCGGGCGATCACGCCCGCGATCAGCAGGCCCGTGCCGGTCGCGTTGAAGATCATTCCGCCGGCGCTGATGAGCATGGTGGCGCCGCCCGCGCCCAGGGCGTCGTACAACGAGGGGGCGATGAACCCGAGGACGACGTTGATCAGCACCCCCACGAGCAGGACGGCGCAGCCCGCCATGCCCAGCGTCGCGCCGCGCCCATGGGCCCGCCGGTTCATCGCCGTCACGATGACGCCGCCCACCAGCACGACGACCATGACGAGGGGGAAGATGATGGTGATCACATTGAGCATTAGGTCATCTCCGGGGGTTGCGGGGTCTCCTCGACGGTAGTGGATCGGCGGGCTTCGTCCACGGCCTCGCTGATGGAGCCGAGATCCAGGGCGCCTTGATAGCGCACACCGTTGAGGAAGAGGGTGGGGGTGCCGCGCACGCCGCTGTCCCGGCCGGAGTTCTCGTCGACGGCGATCCTGGCGGTGTGGCGGGACACGTCCGTCCAGGGCTCGACGTCGAGCTGGGCGGCGTAGTGCGCGAGGTCGGCGTCGGTGAGGAACCGCTGGTTGTCGAAGAGGATGTCGTGCATCTCCCAGAACCGTCCCGCATCGTCCGCGGACTCGGCCGCGACCGCCGCGGAGGCGGCCCGCGGATGCAGCGTGCGCAGCGGGAAGTGCCGGAACACCACGCGCACGTCCGGGTTCTTCCTGCGCAGCTCCTCCAGCACGGGGTGGAGCCGCCCGCAGTAGGGGCACTCGAAGTCGCCGTATTCCACGATCGTCACCCTGGCCTTCGCCGGCCCGCGCACGTGGTCGCCGGGCCCGACGGGCACGGAGAGCAGCTCGGGCAGCTCCTCCTCGGGCTCCGCGTCGGGCGGCGCGCACACCCCGCCGCGGTCCCACGCCAGCTTGAAGATCAACCATCCCAGCACCGCGGAAAGCAGCGACCCCGCCAGGATCCCGATCTTCGCCTCGGACTGGATGCCCGGATGGTCGTCGAAGGCCAGGTCCACGATGAACAGGGAGACGGTGAAGCCGATCCCGGAGACCGCCGCGCCGCCGAACAACTGCCCCCAGACCAGGTTGCCCGGCAGGATGCCCCATCCGAACCGCAACGGCACCCACGTGCCCAGCGAGATGCCGACGAACTTGCCCAGCAACAGCCCCAGCGTCACACCGATCGACACGGGTGAGGTGATCGCCGCCCGCAGGGCCTCGCCGTCCAGCACCACCCCGGCGTTTGCCAGCGCGAAGACCGGCACGATCACGTACGAGCTCCACGGTTGCAGCCGCAGCCGCAGGCGCTCGTTGACGGAGACGGCCCGCTGCACCCGCAGCGCGGCCTCCCTGGCGGCCTGCGCGCTGGGTGAGCTGGTGAACGACTGCACGGCCTCGCCGGCGAGCAGCAGCTTCTGGTCGGTGGGCGCGTAGACGAAGACCAGAACGCCCAGCGCGATGCCGACCAGCGTGGGATGGATCCCGCTCTCCAGCGTGGCCACCCAGAGCCCGAAGCCCAGCACGATGTAGGCGGGCGCCCGCCAGATCTTCAGCTTCCGCAGGGTCAGGATGGCGGCGAGCAGCCCGAACGCGGCGAGGAGCGCGGGAACGGACAGGCTGTCCGTGTAGAACAGCGCGATGACCAGGATCGCCAGCACGTCGTCGACGATGGCCAGCGTCATCAGGAACGCCCGTAGCGGATCGGGGCAGCGGGCTCCCACGATGGCGAGCACGCCCAGCACGAACGCGGTGTCGGTGGCGATCGGCACGCCCCAGCCGACGGCCCCGGGCCCGCCGAAGTTCAGCAGGAGGTAGATCCCGGCCGGGACGAGGATCCCGCCCAGCGCCGCCATGGCCGGCACAGCGAGGAGCCGGCGGTCGCGCAGCTGCCCGAGCCGCACTTCGTACGACACCTCGAGGCCGATGAGGAAGAAGAAGACCGCCATCAGGCCGTCGTTGACCCAGTGCCGCAGGTCAAGGGAGAACAGCGCGTCATTGAAGGAGATGCCTGTCGGTATGTGCCAGAACGCCTCGTAGGTGTCGCCCCATGGCGAGTTCGCCCACAGCAGGGCGAGCACGGTGGCGCCGAGCAGCACGGTTGTGCTGCCCGCTTCCGTCCTCAGAAACGCCCGCAACATGACAGGTCACCCCCAGGTGTTCGATCCTAGAGGTGCCTGGAGAGCCGCCTTCGAGCCGCCCGCCCCTGCCTGCGGGGCCGGGGTCACCGGAAGAACAGGACCACCGCCGCGTCCCGGGCCAGCAGGAAACCGACGATCGCCAGCCCTCAGCTCAGCGCCGAGGCCGCATGCCTGGTCAGCCACGCGCGCAGCCGTTCCAGCTTCGGCTCCAGCCACGCACCGGCGACGCCGCGCAGCCCCATGAGCGCCAGCGGCGGCGCGATCATCACCATCACGTACGCCGCCAGCAACGGCCCCCACTGCCCGGCCGCCAGCCCGGAGGCCGTCATGATGCCGATCGCGGCCAGGTACGGCACCATCGTGGCCACTTCGAGCACCCCGGCCGTCAGCCCCAGCAGCACCATCGTGCGCGGCCCGCCCACCCGCGGCTCGAACCGGCGCTCCGGCTTGCCGAGCTTCGCGCGCCGCTTCGGGTCGAACCTGAAGCTGAGCGCGAACAAGCCGACGCCCAGCGCGAGCTGCACCCAGTAGGCGGGTCCGCTGCGCAGCACGTCGCCGAAGGTGTCCATGGCCGTGGACAGCCCCAGCATGAGCGCGACCCCCACCAGGAAATAGAAGGCCGCCACGGTGGCCAGATAGATCAGCAGCCGCGACACCCGCGACCGGTCAGAGGCCAGCAGCAGGTAGACGGGGATGCCGAGGGTGCCGAAGCTGGTGCTGTCGACGACCGCGAGGGCGGCGAGGGTGAGCAGCAGGCCGATCGTCATACCGTCGATCCTCGCGGGCGCCGCCGGGCGCCGCCTCCTCCGGCGGAGCGAAGCCGGCGTACATCCTTCTGCTCATCCGCCCGAACGGTACTGTGGGCCGTCGCGACCGCCCGGCAGTGGCGAAGGAGATCCCATGAAGAGCCGACGGTGGAGCCGGTCGAGCGGCACCCGCGACACGCTGCTGCGCGCCGCCCGCGAGGTCTTCCTGGCCAAGGGGTACGCCGAGGCGACTGTCGCCGACCTTGTCGAGGCGTCCGGCATCAGCGTCGGCAGCCTCTACCACCACTTCGGCGGCAAGCCCGGCCTGTTCCTGGCGTTGTGGGAGCAGTTCATGCGCGGCCAGGAGGAGCGCACCTCCAAGGCGGCCAAGGCCGCGGAAGGCACCGCCGACCGTTTCCTCGCCGGCGCCCGCGCCTACCTGGAGGGCTCGTGGGAGCACCGCGAGGTGGCCAGGTTATTCCTGGAGAACGACGGGCCCGCCGAGTTCGTCACGCTGCGCCGGCAGCGCGGCCGGGACTGGATCGGCGGCAACAAACGCCTGCTCGGCCTGGCGGACACGCGCGAGAGCCACGTGCTCGTCGTGCTGCTCACGACCATGATGGGCGAAGCGGGCCGCGAGGTGGCCGCGTGCGAGACCGGCGAGGACGCCAGGGTGACGATCGACGAGGTGATCCGCCTGGTGAGACGGCTGCTCCCTACTGCGGACGGCGTATCCGAGCCGTCTCCTTAGGTACGACGACACGGCGTTCGGCCGGATGCGAGCGTGGGTCGTATGGACGCTCTCCGCAAGGCGCTGGGCTGGCTCTCCGCCTGCTACGCCCTGGTCTTCCTGTCGTTCGCGCTGCCGCACTGGGGGGCCGTGCCCGGCCTGATGGGCGAGCCCGTGATCATACCGGCCGCGGTCGTCGAGACGTTGTGCGTGGCCGCCATGCTCGCCGGCGCCCGAGGCGCGCTGGCCGGGCGCTCCTGGGCCTGGAGCGGGCTCGTCTACAGCCACGCGGCGGCGCTGGGCGGGGTGGTGCTGGGCATCCTGGCCCTGGCGCTCGGCGGGGCCGCGGGTTCGGCGCTGCTCACGTGGTATCACGGCACGATGGCGGCCATGCTCGCCGCGGGCCTCGCTGGGGCCTTCTACGTCTCCAGCGTGCGCAGGTAGGCGGCGGCCTCGTCGAGATGGCCCTCGCCGAACACGCGGACGCCGTCGAGCTCCAGCAACGCCGTCGTGACGCCCTGACCCGGCGTGCGGCGCCCCTGGAAGGTGCCGTCGTAGATGGACAGCCCGCCGCACGAGGGGCTGCCTTCCTTGAGCACCGCCATCCGGATCCCGGACGAGCGCGCCAGCGCGAGCGCCGACCGCGCGCCCGACAGGAACGCGCCCGTCACGTCGGAGCCGTCGGCCGCCAGCACGCGCGCCGCGCCCGAGAGCACGGCCGCGCCGCCCGCGCCGCCCTCGATCTCGGCGGCCGGGCGCGGGACCGGCAGCCCGCCCTCGACCTCGGGGCAGAACGGCACCAGCCGCCCCTCCGCGCGCCACGTGGCGAGCCGGGCGTCAGAACTGGTCTTCGCACCGCCGTCGTAGCGCACCTTGCGCCCCATCAGGCAGGCGCTGACGAGGATCCTTTCCACGACGTCGATCCTATGAGGGCGATCGGCACCAGCGCGACGGCGGCCAGCGCGATGGTCACCCCGAACGCGGACCCGTGGACACTTCAGCGGCGAGTTACCCCGGCTGGCGCCGATGATCGAGGAGGGGGTGCGGGGCGCCGACGGCAACTTCGAGCGCGGGCTCTCCTGGGTGCGGGACGGAATCGAGGCCGGACTGCACGGGCGATAGCCTTACCTCCGATGAACACCGTCGTCTCCACGATCGTCATCGCCGGCTCCCTGCTGCTCATGCTGGCGAGCCTGGTCGTCGCGATCCGCAACCGGCCGATGGGCATGGTGCTGCTGTCCGGGTTCGCCCTGCTCGAGGTGGCCCTGCTCGTTCAGGCCGGCCTCGTGATCGCGGCGGTGGCCGGCGGAGCGGGGCCCGGCGACAAGGTGACGTTGTTCGGCTACATCGGCGGCGGGGTGCTGATCCCGCCCGCCGTGGTGTTCCTGGCGCTGGCCGAGCGGAGCAGGTGGGGGCCTGCCATCCTGGTCGTGGCCGGGTTCGCGATCGCGGTGATGAACGGGCGGCTGCTGCAGATCTGGCAGGGCGTGGCATGACCGACGCCATCGGCTCCGGGCCCGGGCGCGCCCTGATCGCCGTCTACGGGCTGTTCTCGCTGGCCGCGGGCGCGCGGGCGGCCGTGCAGATCGCCGGCCGGTTCTCCGAGGCGCCGCTGGCCTACTCGCTGTCGGCCTTCGCGGCGCTCGTCTACATCGTGCTCACCGTGGCGCTCGCGCGTGGTGCGCGCAGCCTGGCGCTGGCCGCGCTCGGCATCGAGCTGGCCGGCGTGCTGATCATCGGTACCGCCAGCCTGGTGGATCCGGCGGCGTTCCCCGACGAGACGGTCTGGTCGGCGTACGGCAGGGGCTACCTGTTCATCCCGCTCGTGTTGCCGCTGGTGGGCCTCTACTGGCTGCTGCGCCGTCGGTGACGGCGGCCCGCGCGGCGTTATCGCCGTGCCGGCCGGGGCAGGGGTTGATCCCATGAGCAGTATCGAACACTCCGTAGACGTAGAGGTCCCCATCTCGGCGGCCTACAACCAGTGGACGCAGTTCGAGAGCTTCCCCGAGTTCATGGAGGGCGTGGAGTCGGTCAAGCAGATCGGCGACACACGTACGGCGTGGGTGGTGGAGATCGCCGGGGTCAGGCGCGAGTTCGAGGCCGAGATCACCGAGCAGCACCCCGACGAGCGTGTGGCCTGGCGGTCGGCCGACAAGCCGCACCAGGCGGGCGTGGTGACCTTCCACCGCATCGACGACACGAAGACCAAGGTCACGCTCCAGATGGAGTACGACCCCGAGGGCTTGGTCGAGACCGCGGGCGACTGGCTGCAGATCGTCCGCATGCGCGTCACGAACGACCTCGGCCGCTTCAAGGAATTCATCGAGTCGCGAGGCCGCGAGACGGGCGGCTGGCGCGGCGACGTGCCGGGGCCGCACCAGCGCGGCTCCACGTACGGCGGGGAGCAGTCGGTGCCGCCCGGCACCGTGGGCGGCGGTGGCGCGCCTCCCGGTGGCACGCTCCCGCCTCCCGGGCCGGTGCCGCCGCGCGACCAGCCCCCCGAGGGCCCGCGTCCCGTTCTCTGATCCGCGGTCTCGATGCGGGGCGCCCCGCTCGTGCGGCGCGGTATCGCCCCCGGGCCCACGAGGCTCGGGGGCTCGTCATGGGACAGGAATAAATCGCCCCTTAGGTCCTGTTAGGCTGGTGATTCGTCCCATGACTTGATGAACGGAGGATCTCCGGCGCATGAGCGTGCTCGCCCAAGAGACCAGAGGCCGTACCAGCTCTCTCGCCTGGCTGCTCGTGCTGGGGATCGTCCTCGCCGCGCTCAACCTGCGCACCGCCGTCACCAGCGTGGGGCCTCTGCTCGACCAGCTCGCCGGCGCGCTCGGCATGACGAGCGTCGGCACCGGAGTGCTCACGACGCTGCCGGTGCTGGCCTTCGCCAGCGTCGGCGCGATCACCCCTACGCTGGCCAGGCGCGTGGGCGAGCACCGGCTGCTGCTGCTCGCCCTCGTCACGCTCGGCGTGGGCATGCTCATCAGGTCAATGGTGGGCTCGGCCGAGATATTCCTGCTGAGCAGCGCGGTCGCGCTGTCCGGCGGAGCCGTCGGCAACGTGCTCATCCCGACGCTGATCAAGCGGCACTTCCCGGCCCGCACCGGGATCATGACCACCGTCTACACCACGGCCCTGGCCGTCGGCACCATGCTCGCCGCCGCGGCGACCGTGCCGATCGAGCGCGCGTCGGGCGACTGGCACATCGCGCTCGGCGTGTGGGCGGCCCTGGCCGCCGTGGCCGCCATTCCGTGGCTTGCGCTGCTGCGCAGTGAGCCGGAGCGGGACACGGGCGCCGGGGACGCGGGCATCCGCCGCCTGGTGGGAAGCCGGCTGGCGTGGATGGTGGCGATCTATTTCGGCACCCAGTCGATGATCGCGTACATCATGTTCGGCTGGCTCCCCACCATCCTCACCGACGGCGGGTACACGACGTCGCAGGCCGGGCTGATCCTGGGGGTGTTCACCGCGCTGAACATCCCGGTCTCCATCGCCACGCCCATGGTCGCCTCCCGCTTCCGCGACCAGCGACCCGTCGTGGTGGGGCTCGTGGCGTTCTACACGGCGGGGTTCCTCGGATTGTGGCTCGGGCCCGCGTCCATGGCGCCGGGCTGGATCGTGCTGGTGGCCGTGGGCATGGGGTCGTTCCCGCTGGCGCTGATGATGCTGGCGTTGCGCACCCGCACGCCGGAGGCCACGGCCGGGTTGTCGGCCTTCGGGCAGAGCGCCGGCTACCTCATCGCGGGTGCGGGACCGCTGCTGGTCGGCGTGCTGCGCGAGGCCACAGGCGGGTGGGCGCTGCCGTACACGATGATCTTCCTGGTCCTCGTGGCGCAGCTCTGCACCGGCCTGTACGCGGGCCGCGACCGCTACCTGGAGGACGAACGGCCGCCCGCCACGGCTGGGAGGATCGGCGCATGAGATCCACCCTCGTCACCTTCCCGTCCGGCCGGGTCAGCGGCCGCTCGCGGATCGCGGGAGCCGTGCCGGTGGGGGACCGGCACGGCCTGGTCGTCGCCGAGACGCCCTTCCATCCCCTCGACCACACCTGGCCCGACCAGCCCGCCGATCGGGGCATGATCGCGGGCCTGCCGGTCGTCGACTGCGTTACAGGGGCCCAGTCGAGCACCGGCGAGGTTTTCGTGGGCGGGGACATCCCGGTGCGGCGCGGCGCCGAGGGGTGGGAGTGGCTGGTCCTGCACGTCACCGAGTCGCCGGTGCCCGTGGGGGCCGAGGTGGAGCTGGAGGTGGACGCCGGCTTCCGCGCGGGGCTCTCGGCCGGCCACACCGCCTGCCACCTGGCCGCGCTCGCCCTCAACGCGGCGCTGGCCGATCGCTGGCGCAAGGAGCCGGCGCTCGACGGGCTCGGGCGTCCCGACTTCGACCAGGCGGCGATCACCTCGTCGCGGATCGTGCCGCGCGGCAGCGTGGACGTCTACCGCCTGGGCAAGTCGTTGCGGAAGAAGGGCTTCTCCGCCGAAGGGCTGGACCTGGCGCAGGTCACCCGGCGCGTGAACGAGCAACTCGCCGCCTGGGTGGCCGCCGGGGCGCCGGTCGCCATCGACGTGCCGGGGCCGGAGCTGACGGCGCGTCGCACCTGGCGGTGCTCGTTGCCGGAGGGCGCGGCGTCCATCCCGTGCGGCGGCACGCACGTGGTCGGCACGGCGGAGCTGGGCCGGGTCGAGGTCACGCTCGCGCTGGAAGAGGCGGCCCTGACCATGCGCACCACTTGCGTCCAGCGCGACGCGCGGTAGCCGGGCAGGTTGCGGTATTTCGTCAGCATGTGCTGACACGGTGGCGCTTGTCAGCATATGCTGACGGTATGGACGTCACCGAAATGGCAGGGAGGGCCGCCGACCGCGACCCCGGAGTGGGGCTGGCGGCGGTGGCCGCGCTCAGAGCCCTGCTGGAGGAGTTGGAGGCGGCGCACGTCTCCAACGCCCGCGCGCAGGGGTGGTCCTGGGAGCAGATCGCCGACGCGCTGGGAGTGCGGCGGCAGACCGCACACCGCAAGCACGCCCGCAGGACGAGGAGGTAACACGTGTTCGCCAGGTTCACGGAAGGAGCCCGCAGCGCCGTGGTGCGGGCGGGGATCCTCGCACTCGACGCCGGGCGGCCCGCGCTCGGCGCCGATCTGATGCTGCTGGCGCTGGCCGAGGTGCGCCCGTTCGCCCTAGCGTCGTTCACCGCCCGCGAGGCCGACGTGCGCGACCGCGCCGGCGCGGGCGACCCGCGGGCGCTGCTGGCCACGATCGGCATCGACCTCGACGCGGTGCACCGCCGCACCAGGGCGGGCACGGACGAACCCGGCCTGTGGAGCCTGCGCCGCTCGCGGCTCCGCCCACTCCGCGTCACCCTGTACGGGCCGCTCGGGCAGCTCCCGCTGGCCATGCACGCCAGAAAGGTCATCGAGGTGGCGGCGTGGCGGCCGGGGCCGGTCACGGGGGAGCGGCTGCTGTGGGGTCTGCTCGCCGATCCCGCCAACGGCGCCGCCGCGATCCTGGCGGACGCGGGCGTGGACCTGCCGGCACTCGTCCGAGAGGCGGGCATACCCACCCGCCGTGCCGCCTGACCGGTCAGCCGGCCTTGCTCGCCGCCGGCTCCAGATGGGCGATCTTCTCCGGGTTGGCGATGAGGTAGATCGCGCTGATCCTCCCCTCCGAGACCTCCAGCGAGATGACCGTCACCACCCGCCCGGCCGCCGAGAGGACGATCGCCGGAGCGTTGTTCAACACCGCGGAGCCGAAGGAGAACCCCTCCGTCCGCGCCAGGCCGACCGAGTTCATGAAGCGGGCGACGTTCGCGGGGCGGCTGATCGACAGCAGGTAGCGGCCGACGTTCTCCACCCCGGTGATGACCCGCAGCGCGGCCCTGGCCTTGCCGCCGCCGTCGGTGACCATCGTGATCTCGTCGGCGAACATCGCGATCAGCGTCTCCAGGTCTCCTTCCTCCGAGGCGCTGGCGAACCGTTCCGTCATCCGCCTGCGCTGCCCACGGTCCACGTCGAACCGCGGCCGCTTCTCCCGTACGTGCTCGCGCGCCCGCCGGGCGAGCTGCCTGGTGGCCGGCTCGCTGCGTGCGATGATCTCCGCGATCTCGGCGAACGGCAGGTCGAACGCCTCCCGCAACACGAACACGGCCCGCTCAAGCGGCGACAGCGTCTCCAGAACCACGAGCAGCGCCATCTCCACGGATTCGGCCAGCTCGGCGTGCTCGGCGGCGTCAGGGGCCGTGCTGATCGGCTCGGGCAGCCACGGCCCAACGTACGACTCGCGCCGTGACTTCGCCCACCGCAGCCGGTCGACGGCCAGCCGCGACGTCACCCTGATCAGATAGGCCTTGGCGTCGCCGACGCCCGCCTTGTCCACCCCTGACCAGCGCAGCCACGTCTCCTGGACAACGTCCTCGGCGTCGGCGACGCTGCCGAGGATCCGGTACGCGACTCCGACCAGCAGGCTTCTGTGCTCCTCAAAGGTCGACATAACGTCTAAGACGTATCACGAGGGCTTCGCTGTGACACGAGGGCTCCGGAACTCGGATACACTTGGTGATCGCAAGGGGCTATGGCGCAGTTGGTAGCGCGCCTCCATGGCATGGAGGAGGTCTGGGGTTCGAATCCCCATAGCTCCACATAAGTCGAGACAAGCGAAACCGGCCCTCCGTCTGATGACGGAGGGCCGGTTTCATCTCCAGGCCAGCCCAGCCCGGTCGCCGTTCGCGGGGTCCGCGACGGCCCGCGCGGCCGCCGGGCCCCCGCCGTCAGGGCGGGTCGAAGAGGGCGAGCTCGTCCCGATCAGGAGGCTCGAAGAGGCCGGCCCACTCCTCCAGCATGTCCCGCGGGATCGGCACCGTGTCGCGGGCTCCGCTCGCGTTGCGCGACTCCAGACGGCGGCAGAGCTCGTCGATCGGCGCCGCGAGATAGCGCAGCTCCACGGCCGCCCCGAGGGCTCGGGCGGCCAGCCGTAGCCCGTCGCGCTCGGTCCGCGACCAGAAGCCGTACTCCAGGACGACGACCTGACCGAGCCGCAGCAGGTCCTGGGCGTGCTGCCAGAGTTGCCGCTCCAGCCGGTCGCGGGCCGCGTCGTCGAAGAGATCGAGGCCCAGGTGCGCCAGCCATTCGTCCGGGCACAGCCGCACGGCCGGGAGCTCGGCGGCCAGGCGGCGGGCGAGCGTCGTCTTGCCCGCGCCCGGCAGGCCGCACACCAGGATCAACCGCCCCGCGCCAGGAGGTCGTGTCCGCGTTTCCCGCATAATCGGAGATGTCCTTCACAGTGAGAGGTCGAGGAATCCCATAAATGGTGGTCATCGCTCCCGAGTGGTCGTTCGACGAAGCCGAGATCTTCGCACTCTACGACTCGGTCGGCTGGGGACCGTGGACACGTGACATCGCCAGGGTCTGCCGGAGCCTGGCCAACTCGCATCTCGTCATCACCGCCAGGGACGAGTCGGGGCGGCTCCTCGGCCTGGCGCGGACGGTGTCGGACGACGAGATGATCTGCTATGTCCAGGAGCTGCTGGTCGACAAGGAGTTCCACGGTCAGGGCATCGGGCGGCGGCTGCTGGAGCACCTGAAAGAACGATACGCGCACTGTCGCTATTTCATGCTGACCACCGACCACGAGTCCACGCGGGAAGGAGTGGCGAACCACGCCTTCTACCGGCGTCTCGGCCTCATCGAACACCACGAGCAGAAGTTGTCGGCGTTCGGGTTGAGGGTCGGGGACACCTGAGTGCTCCACCGGCCGCGTACTGTCGGAGGTATGACGATCTTCGGCCCTGTCATCGACGTGCGCCCGCTGTTCCCGCGCGAGCGGCGGGCCCTGCTGGACCTGCTCGGCGGGCTCGCCCCCGAGGACTGGTCGAGGCCGACGGTCTGCCCCGGATGGGACGTCCATGACGTCGTCGCCCACGTGCTCAACGACTACATGCGGCGGCTGTCCGGCAGCCGCGACGGCTACGGCGGCGCCGTCTTCGCCGGCGACGAGACGTTGCCCGCCTACCTGGCCCGCGTCAACGGCCAGTTCGCCGAGGCGCTGCGCCAGATCAGCCCGCACGTGATGATCGACCTGCTCGGCCATCTCGGCGGGCAGCTCGACGACCTGTGGGCGGCCCGCGACCTGGGCGGGCCCGCCGACCTGGACGTGTCCTGGGCCGCCACGGACGTCGGCAGCCCGGCGTGGCTCGACATCGGGCGCGAGTACACCGAGTTCTGGGTGCACCAGCAGCAGGTGCGCGACGCCGTCTCCGCTCCAGGGGCCGGCGACCCGGCGCTGATGGGGCCGGTGCTCGACGTCTTCGCCCGGGCGCTGCCGTACACGCTCCGCTCGGAGGAGCGTCCGGAGGGGACGACGGTCACGCTGGAGGTGACCGGGCCCGCCGGCGGCCGGTGGTCCGCCACCAGGCGCGAGGGCCGGTGGAGGATGTCCCCGGCCGGTCCGGAGCCCGCCGCCCGCGTCCTGATGGGCCAGGACACGTTCTGGCGCCTGGCCACCAGGGGAGTCACCCCTGAGCAGGCTCGCGAGCGCGCCGACATGACGGGTGACCCGGCGCTCGCCGCGGCGGTGACCACGCTGCTGGCGATCGTCGCCTGAGCGTGGCCGGCGACGGCCGGTTCCCGGCCAAAGTGCGCATCGGCTGAGCACTTTAGACTGCAAATCATGCGAGCCGACCGACTTGTCGCCGCCCTGCTCCTCATGCAGGCCCGCGGCCGGGTGACCGCGGCCGAGCTGGCGGAGGAGCTGGAGGTGTCCGTGGCCACCGCGCGCCGCGACCTGGAGGCGCTGTCGGCGGCGGGCATCCCCGTCTATCCGCAGGCCGGGCGCGGGGGCGGCTGGCAGCTGCTGGGCGGCGCGCGCACCGACCTCAGCGGGCTCACCGCGGACGAGGCGCAGGCGCTCTTCCTGCTCGCGGGCCCGGCTGCGGGGGCCGCGCCCGAGGTGAAGTCCGCACTCCGCAAGCTGCTGCGGGCCCTGCCGCAGACCTTCAGGGCCGACGCCGTGGCCGCCGCCGACGCCGTGCTGGTCGACCCCGCGGGCTGGGGCGACCGCGAGCCTGACCGGCCCGAGCTGGTGCGGGCCCTGCAGAGCGCCACCGTACGCCGCCGCAAGGTCAGGCTGGTGTACGAACGCCGCGCCGGCGAGCGTACGCAGCGGCTGGCCGACCCCTGGGGGCTCGTGGACAAGGACGACATCTGGTATCTGGTGGCCGGGACCGAGCGGGGGCAGCGGACGTTCCGGGTGGACCGGATCGTCTCCGCCACCGTGACGGACCTGCCCTTCGAGCGGCCGGAGGGCTTCGAGCTGGCGCGGGCGTGGGAGCGGGTCGTCGGAGAGATGGAGCAGCGGCGCTCGCAGACGTCGGCGACGGTGCTGGTCGCCGAGAGGTTCGCGCCGATCCTGCGCGACCACTTCGGGCGCCACTGCGAGAGCGAGGGGAGCCCGGCGGGCGGGCGGGCCGACGGCCGGGTCAGCTTGCGGGTGGCGGCGCCCACGGCCCGCTCGCTGGCCGAGCAGCTGGCCGGATGGGGCGCGGTGGTGGAGGTGGTGGGCCCGGCGCCGGTCAGGGCCGAGCTGGCCAGGATCGGCGCCGAGCTCGTCGAGCGTTACGGCGAGTGAACGTGCGCGGGGCCGGAGGGGTCGCCCCCGGCCGGGCGTGGGCGAGCGGGTTAGGATCTAGTAGTGCCGGTGATGTCTCCGCGACCCCAACGTCTTGCCTATGTGGAACCCGCCCGGCAGGTGCACGGACACGTGGCGGCGGCCGTCGGGGCCGGTGGTGACCCGGAAACGCCGGTTGCCGAAACTGTGGCCGACGCCGCGCCGCGACAGATTGATCCGGAACGGCCCCACCTTGATCGACTTTCTGTAGTGCCAGCCCAATGCCCCTCCTCCGGCTTCGTGTGCTCACCCGGAAGAACGACCGGGCCGCCCGCGGGGTTCCTCGTCCCGCCGGGCCGTGACCATCGGAAGGATTTGCGCTCATGATCGTGATCGCCCATGTGAGCGACATCCACATCGGCGCCACGCCCGCAGCCGTCGCCCGCGCCGACAGGGTCATGCGCTACCTGGACGCGCTGCCGTACGACCTCGACGCGGTGCTGGTGACCGGCGACATCGCCGACCACGGCCTGGCAGAGGAGTACGAGCAGGCCGGGAAGCTGCTCACCTCGCGTCACCCCGTACTGACCGGGCCCGGCAACCACGACGTGCGGGAGGAGTTCCGCCGGGTTCTGCTCGGTGAGGCGGAGCCCAGGCCGGGGCCCGTCAACCAGGTGTTGCGCACCGACCGCGCAATCTACGCCATGTGCGACTCGTCCATCCCCGGCGAGAACGCCGGGCGGCTGGAGGACGAGACGATCACCTGGCTCGAAGGAGTGCTGGACGGCGCCGACCGCCCGGTGTTCGTGGCCTTCCACCACCCGCCGGTGACGTTGCAGAGCCCGCCGCTGGACGAGATCATGTTGCACCGGCCGGGGCGCCTGGAAGAGGTGCTCGCCGGCCGTGCGGACGTGCCGGCCGTGCTGGTCGGCCACGCGCACATGCCGGCCGCCACCACGTTCGCCGGACGTCCGCTGCTGGTCGCCCCCGGGGTCGTGTCCACGGTGAGGCTTCCGTGGGAGGGCGGCACGACGTTCGGCAACTGCATCGATGACGGCCTGCCGCCGGCGCTGGCGTTCCACGTGCTCGACGGCGAGGGCCGGATGACCACCCACTACCGCCTCGTCCCCTAGCCAGGACGGCGCCGCCCGTCCGCGAAGTCGTTGATCTTCTGGCCGTTCAGCCAGGGTCGTGATCCTGCGGCGATGCGCATCATGAGCGGAGGCTCCTCCATGAAAGTTGGCGTTATCAAAGAAGTGAACGCTAACAGTGCCGATTCGCGACACGTTAAGGACCGTCCAGGGCCCCGTCAAGGGTGGATCCGCGTGACCTGACCGTAATCCGGCGGGCCCTTGACGAGACCCGTTGTTAACGTTCACAGTCGGGGCCAGGCCGGGAAGGAGCGCGGCCGCAGAACCCGTCCTGGGGTTCCGGCCGGCGCTCACGACGTGTCAGGCAGGAGAGAGTGACCGGCAGGAAGGTAGGAGGCGCTGGCATCCCCCTCGGCATGTTAGCGCTCACATAAGAAGGGACCCCCCACGTGTTGAAGAGGATCTCGGCGCTGCTGCTCGCCGGGCTCACCGCGATGTCGGTGGCGGCGTGCGGCAGCGGCGGCAGCGGCAGCGCCGGCTCGGACGGCGCAGACGGCTCGGGCGGCGGAGACGGCTCGATCACCATGGGCTTCTCCCAGGTGGGAGCGGAGAGCGGATGGCGCACCGCGAACACGAAATCCGTCCAGGAGTCGGCCAAGGCGGCGGGCATCACGCTCAAGTTCTCCGACGCCCAGCAGAAGCAGGAGAACCAGATCAAGGCCATCCGCTCCTTCGTCCAGCAGAGGGTGGACGTCATCGCCTTCTCTCCGGTAGTGGAGTCGGGCTGGGACACGGTGCTCAAGGAGGCCCAGAACGCGAAGATCCCGGTCATCCTGACCGACCGCGCCGTGGACTCCAAGGACACGACCCTGTACAAGACCTTCCTCGGCTCGGACTTCATCGAGGAAGGAAAGAAGGCCGGCCAGTGGCTGGTGGAGGAGTACAAGGACACCACCGAGACGGTGAACATCGTCGAGTTGCAGGGCACGACCGGCTCGGCGCCGGCGAACGACCGCAAGGCCGGGTTCGCGGAGGTCATCGGGGCGGAGCCGAAGTTCAAGATCATCGCTTCGCAGACCGGTGACTTCACCAGGGCCAAGGGCAAGGAAGTCATGGAGGCCTTCCTGAAGTCGAACCCGGACATCGACGTGCTCTACGCGCACAACGACGACATGGGCCTGGGAGCGATCGAGGCGATCGAGGGCGCGGGCAAGACGCCCGGCCAGGACATCAAGATCATCACTGTGGACGCCGTCAAGGACGGCATGCAGGCGCTCGCCGACGGGAAGATCAACTTCATCGTCGAGTGTTCCCCGCTGCTCGGCCCGCAGCTGATGGACCTGGCCAAGAAGGTCGTCAAGGGCGAGCAGGTGCCCGCCCGCGTCGTGACCGAGGAGACGACGTTCACCCAGGAGCAGGCCAAGCAGGTCCTTTCCACCCGCCAGTACTGACCGCCCGGCTCGCAGCCCGGGGGGCCGTCCCCACCCGGGCCCGGCCGTCACATACGAAGGGGAGGGCGTATGGCCGTACCCGCGCCGGTCCTGACGATGAGCGGGATCGGCAAACAGTTTCCGGGCGTGAAGGCCCTGGACGGCGTGGACCTGCGGTTGACACCCGGAGAGGTGCACGCGCTCATGGGAGAGAACGGCGCGGGCAAGTCCACCCTGATCAAGGTGCTCACCGGTGTGTACCCCGCCGACACGGGCACCATCGAACTGGACGGCGCCGCCGTGGCGTTCGGCAGCCCGCTGGAGGCGCGGCAGGCCGGCATCAGCACGGTCTACCAGGAGGTCAACCTCTGCACGAACCTCTCGGTCGCCGAGAACATCCTCATCGGCCGGGAGCCGCGCCGCCTGGGCCGCATCGACTGGAAGCGGATGCGGGCCAGGGCCGCCGAACTGCTGTCGCGGCTGGAGCTGAGCCTGGACGTGTCGGCGCCGCTGTCGTCGTACTCGCTGGCGATCCAGCAGATGGTGGCCATCGCGCGGGCGCTCGACGTCGACGCGAGGGTGCTGATCCTCGACGAGCCCACGTCCAGCCTGGACGCGGGGGAGGTCGAGCAGCTCTTCATGGTGATGAGGCGGCTCAAGGAGGAGGGCATCGCCATCCTCTTCGTCTCCCACTTCCTCGACCAGATCTACGAGATCTCGGATCGTATGACGGTCCTTCGCAACGGCCGGCTCGTCGGCGAATACCTGACCAGCGAGCTCAGCCAGGTGCAGCTCGTCGCCAAGATGATCGGCCAGGAACTGGACGCGCTCGAACGCCTGCACGGCGAGGCCAGGGTCTTCGACCGCCCGCTGATCGAGGCGCGCGAGCTCGGCAGGGCGGGCGCCATCGAGCCGTTCTCGCTCACCGTCCACGAGGGCGAGGTCGTGGGCCTGGCCGGGCTGCTCGGCTCCGGCCGTACGGAGATCGCGCGGTTGTTGTTCGGCGCGGACCACGCGGGCACGGGCGAGATCGCGGTCGGCGGATCGCCGGCGTCGTTGCGCACGCCGCGCGCGGCCATGCATCACAAGATCGCGTTCTGCTCGGAGAACCGCAAGGCGGACGGGCTCATTCCCGACCTCACCGTGCGCGAGAACATCATCCTGGCTCTCCAGGCCACCCGGGGCTGGACGCGACCGGTGCCGAGAGAACAGCAGGACGAACTGGTCGGCAGGTACGTCAAGGCTCTGAGGATCAGCCCGCCCAACCCCGAGCACCTCGTACGCGACCTCAGCGGCGGCAACCAGCAGAAGGTGGTGCTGGCCAGGTGGCTCATCCTGGAGCCGCGCCTGCTCATCCTCGACGAGCCCACCCGGGGGATCGACGTCGGCGCGAAGACCGAGATCCAGCGGCTCGTGGCGGAGTTGTCCGACGGCGGCGTGGCGGTGTTGTTCATCTCGGCCGAACTGGAGGAGGTGCTGCGGCTCAGCCACAAGGTCGAGGTGCTGCGCGATCGGCGGCTGGTGGCCGAGTTGCCCAACGACGACGAGCTGACCACGGACGTGCTCATGGAGACGATCGCGAGCGGGGGCCGGGGCTCATGAGACGGCTGCTCTGGCCGGCGGTGGTCCTCGTGCTGCTGCTGGCGCTCAACGTGTTCTTCACCCCGAGCTTCCTCTCGATCCAGGTCAGGGACGGTCACCTGTACGGCAGCCTGATCGACATCCTGCGGTTCGGCGCCCCGCTGATCCTGGTCGCGCTCGGCATGACGCTCGTCATCGCCACCGGCGGCATCGACCTGTCGGTGGGCTCGGTGGTGGCGATCTCGGGCGCGCTGGCGTGCCTGCAGATCAGCCAGGACGCCGGCGTGTTCACGGCGGTGGCGCTGGCGCTCGGGCTGTGCCTGGTGCTGGGAGCGTGGAACGGGTTCCTCGTCGCGGGCATCGGCATCCAGCCGATCATCGCCACGCTCATCCTCATGGTGGCCGGGCGCGGCCTGGCCCAGCTCATCACCGGCGGGCAGATCATCACCGTCAACAGCGAGGCGTACAAGGTGATCGGCGGCGGCTACTGGCTGACCGTGCCGTTCGGCGTCCTGATCGTGCTCGCCGTGCTGGGGATCACCGCGTTCCTGACCCGGCGGCTGGCGCTGGGGATGCTGATCGAGTCGGTCGGCGGCAACGCCGAGGCGAGCCGGCTGGCCGGCATCAGGTCGCGCGGGATCATTCTCATGGTGTACACGTTCGCCGCGCTGTGCGCCGGCGTGGCCGGCTTGATGATCAGCTCGAACGTCTCCAGCGCCGACGGCAACAACGCCGGGTTGTGGATCGAGCTGGACGCCATCCTGGCCGTCGTGATCGGCGGCACGTCGCTGGCCGGCGGCAGGTTCTCACTGGCCGGCACCGTGCTGGGCGCGCTCATCATCCAGACCCTGACCACGACCGTCTACTCGATCGGCGTGCCGCCGGAGACGACGTTGTTGTTCAAGGCGCTGGTCGTGACGGCGGTCTGCCTCATCCAGTCGCCGTCCTTCCGCGAGAAGGTGTTCCGCAGGCGGGGCAGGAACGCTCCGCCCGGCGCCGTGGCCGAGGAGCCCGCGCGGGTGCGCCAGGAAGTGCCGCCGGACGGAGTGAGGTCATGAGCGGGCGGCGGATGGCGGCCGAGCCCGCCGGACGGAGTGAGGCGATGAGCGGGGGCGGCGGATGGCGACCGGGCGCGCCGGACGGAGTGAGGCGATGAGCATGAGCACGATGACGCTGGGCCGCGCGGCCGTGCCCGCGAAATACCTGCCGGTGCTGGTGACCGGCTGCCTGTTCGCGGCCATGTTCGTGGCGGGCGGAATCCGCTACGAGGGGTTCGCCAGCGGGCAGGTGGTGCTCAACGTCTTCATCGACAACGCGTTCCTGCTGGTCGTGGCGGTGGGGATGACGTTCGTGATTCTGACGGGGGGCATCGACCTGTCGGTGGGCTCGGTGGTGGCGCTGTCGACGATGATCGCGGCCAGCCTGATGGCCGGGCCGGGGTGGCCGCCGTACGTGGTGATCCCGCTGGTGCTGGCGATCGGATCGGGGCTGGGGCTGGTGATGGGCGCCATCGTGCACGCCTTCGACATCCAGCCGTTCATCGTGACGCTGGCGGGCATGTTCCTGGCCCGAGGGCTGTGCTACACGATCGGGACCGACTCGATCCCGATCGAGGACGCGACGTTCACGGCGTTCGCGCAGACCAGGATCGACCTGTTCGCCGATCTGTGGATCTCACCCAGTGTGGTCATCGCGGTGGTGGTCGTGCTCGTGGCGGCGTACGTGCTGCACTACACCCGGCTGGGCCGCTCGGTCTACGCCACCGGCGGCAGCGAGCAGTCGGCGATGCTGATGGGCCTGCCCGTGGGCCGGACGAAGATCGCGGTCTACACCATCAGCGGCTTCTGCTCGGCGCTCGGCGGGGTGCTGCTGTCGTTCTACATGCTCTCCGGCTATGGGCTGCACGCCGTGGGCATGGAGCTGGACGCGATCGCGGCGGTGGTCATCGGCGGCACGCTGCTGACGGGCGGCAGCGGTTTCCTGCTCGGCACCGTGCTCGGCGTGCTCGTGCTCGGCCTGATCCAGACGATCATCAGTTTCGAGGGCACGCTCTCCTCGTGGTGGACGAAGATCTTCATCGGCCTGCTGTTGTTCGTCTTCATCCTGTTGCAGCGGGTGTTCTCGGCCCGCTCAAGCCGTTGACCTGCGAGGAGACGTTTCGGGATAGTTACCTGTCGGTTATGGACGACCGTTGACAAGGGCTTTGTTAGCGATAACAATCGGGCGGTGGTGAACGCGAAATTTGTTGATATTCGTCACGTTATGTGATCGGAATCACCGCTCCATCGGCAGCCGCCGCGTCCAGCGCTGCCGCGACCCCTTCGCAAGGAGATGACATGAGGTTGGGACGAATCGGGGGCGTGGTGTCCGCCATCGCGCTCGCCGTGACCATGACGGCCTGCGGTTCGAGCACGAAGACGATCGACGCGGAAGCCTCCGCCTCCGCTGCGGCCGGCAACGCCGGCGCCCTGGTCGGCGTCACGATGCCCACCAAGTCGTCGGAGCGCTGGATCCACGACGGCGACAACGTCAAGGAGCAGCTCGAGAAGCTGGGCTACAAGGTCGACCTGCAGTACGCGGAGAACGACATCCCCACGCAGGCCAACCAGATCGAGAACCAGATCACCAAGGGCGCCAAGCTGCTGATCATCGCCTCGATCGACGGCACCGCGATCACCTCCCAGCTCCAGCAGGCCGCCGACAACAAGATCCCGGTCATCGCCTATGACCGGTTGATCCGCAACAGCCCCAACGTCGACTACTACGCCACGTTCGACAACTACAAGGTCGGCGTGCAGCAGGCGACCTCGCTGCTGAAGGGCCTCGGCGTCGAGGACGGCGAGAAGGGTCCGTTCAACGTCGAGCTGTTCGGCGGCTCGCCCGACGACAACAACGCCACGTTCTTCTGGAACGGCGCCATGTCCGTACTCCAGCCGAAGATCGACGACGGCACCCTCGTGGTGAAGAGCGGCCAGACCGACTTCAAGACCGCCGCGATCCTGCGCTGGGACCCGGCCACCGCGCAGAAGCGCATGGAGGACATCCTCACCAAGACCTACACCGGCGGCGCCAAGGTCGACGGCGTGCTCTCGCCGTACGACGGCCTGTCGATCGGCATCCTGTCGGCGCTCAAGAGCTCCGGCTACGGCCGCAGCGGCCAGGCGTATCCGGTCGTGACCGGCCAGGACGCCGAGCTCGCCTCGGTCAAGTCGATCATCGCCGACGAGCAGTACTCCACCATCTTCAAGGACACCCGCAAGCTCGCCGAGCAGACTGTGAAGATGGCCGACGCCGTGCTCAAGGGCGGCAAGCCCGAGGTGAACAACACCAAGGACTACGACAACGGCAACAAGGTCGTGCCCTCGTACCTGCTCGACCCGGTGATCGTGGACAAGAGCAACTACAAGGACGTCATCATCGGCGGCAACTACTACACCGAGGACCAGCTCAAGTAAGACCGGGCGCCCCGGGGACCGGCGAGGTCCCCGGGCCCTCCCGGCTGTGAGCGAGGGGCATATGACCGAACAAATCTTGCGGATGCGCGGGATCACCAAGACGTTCCCCGGCGTCAAGGCGCTGCAGGACGTCAATCTGTCCGTCCGGCGGGGCGAGATCCATGCCATCTGCGGTGAGAACGGCGCCGGCAAGTCGACGCTGATGAAGGTGCTGTCGGGCGTCTACCCGCACGGCGACTACGAGGGTGAGATCACCTTCGAGGGACGGCGGTGCGAGTTCGGCGGGATCCGCGACAGCGAGCGCGCCGGCATCGTCATCATCCACCAGGAGTTGGCGCTCAGCCCGCAGTTGTCGATCGCCGAGAACATCTTCCTCGGCAACGAGCGCGCGAGGCGCGGCCTCATCGACTGGAACCGTACCAACTACGAGGCCGCCACGCTGATGAAGCGGGTCGGGCTGCGCGAGAACCCGACGACGGCGATCGCCGACATCGGCGTGGGCAAGCAGCAGCTCGTGGAGATCGCCAAGGCGCTGGCGAAGGAGGTGAAACTGCTCATCCTCGACGAGCCCACCGCCGCGCTCAACGACGACGACTCCGCGCACCTGCTCGACCTGCTGCGCGGCCTGCGCGACGAGGGCATCACCTGCGTGATCATCTCTCACAAGCTCAACGAGGTGACCGCGATCGCCGACTCCGTCACGATCATCCGCGACGGCCGCACGATCGAGACCCTGGACATGGCCACCGACCAGGTCACGGAGGACCGCATCATCTCCGGCATGGTCGGCCGCGCGCTCGACAACCGGTTCCCGCCGCACGAGCCGACGATCGGCGACGAGGTGCTGCGCATCGAGGACTGGACGGTGCACAGCCCCAGCCAGCCCGGCAGGAAGGTGGTCGACGGCGCCGCGCTCTCGCTGCGCCGCGGCGAGATCGTCGGCCTGGCCGGGCTGATGGGCGCCGGTCGCACGGAGCTCGCGATGAGCGTGTTCGGGCGGACGTACGGCGTGCACATCACCGGCAAGATCTTCAAGGACGGCAAGCCGATCGAGATTCGCAACGTCCAGGACGCCATCAGGCACGGCATCGCCTACGCCACCGAGGACCGCAAGAGGTACGGGCTCAACCTGATCGAGGACGTCAAGCGCAACATCAGCGCCGCCGGGCTGCGCGGGATGTCGAAGCGCGGCTGGGTCGACGAGATGGAGGAATATCGCGTCGCCGAAGAGTTCCACAAGAGCATGAACATCAAGGCGCCCAGCGTGTCGAGCATCGTCGGCCAGCTGAGCGGCGGCAACCAGCAGAAGGTCGTGCTCTCCAAGTGGATCCTCACCGAGCCCGACGTGCTCATCCTCGACGAGCCCACCCGCGGCATCGACGTCGGCGCCAAGTACGAGATCTACACGATCATCAACCGCCTGGCCGACCAGGGTAGGGCCGTGCTCGTGATCTCCTCCGAGCTGCCTGAGCTGCTGGGCCTGTGCGACCGCATCTACACGCTCTCCGAGGGCCGCATCACGGGCGAGGTGCCGCGCCGGGACGCCACGCAGGAACGCCTCATGCACCTCATGACCAAGGGACAGGAGTAGCTCACATGAGCAGCATCACGCCCGCCGACGTGGAGGTCGGCGCCAAGGGCGACGGAGGATCGCCACGGCAGCCGGGCCGGGTGTCGCTCGGCGGACTGTCGCTCAACCTGCGATCGAGCGGCATCTACATCGCCTTCGCGCTGATCGTCGCGCTGTTCTCGGTGCTGACCGACGGAGCCCTGCTCACACCGCAGAACATCTCGAACATCATTGTCCAGAACTCCTACGTGCTGATCCTCGCGATCGGGATGATCCTCGTCATCATCGCCGGGCACATCGACCTGTCCGTCGGCTCGGTGGTCGCGGTCACGGGCGGGCTGGCCGCGGTGCTCATGGTCAACATGAGCGTGCCGTGGCCGCTGGCCCTGCTGATCACGCTGGTGGCCGGAGCCCTCATCGGGGCCTGGCAGGGTTACTGGATCGCCTATTTCGGCATCCCGGCGTTCATCGTGACGCTGGCCGGCATGCTGCTGTTCCGGGCGCTGACGCTGACCGTGCTCGGCAACCAGGGCATCGGCCCGTTCCCCGACCAGGTCCGCACACTCGCCAACGGCTTCACCAGCGGCTATCTCGGCAACATCGGCCTCGGTCTGCTCGGCGGCGCCGACCTGTTCAGCCTGCTCGTCGGCGTCATCGCCGTCGCCGGCATGGTCGCCGCCCAGTGGCGCTCGCGCACCGCCCGTCAGGGGTACGGGCAGGTGGTCGAGCCGATGGTGTTGTTCGTGCTGAAGATGGTGGCCGGCGCCGCGCTGATCCTCTTCCTCGTGGTGCAACTGGCCCGGTTCAACAACCTCCCGTGGGTGCTGGTCCTGCTGGCCGTGCTCGTGCTGGCGTACTCGCTGATGGCCGGCAGGACCGTGTTCGGCCGGCAGATCTACGCGCTCGGCGGCAACCTCCAGGCGGCGGTCATGTCCGGCGTACGCGTCAAGTCGGTGGTTTTCTGGATCTTTGTGAACATGGGCGTGCTGTCGGCTATCGCCGGCATCATCTTCGCCGGCCGGCTCAACCAGGCGGGTCCCACGGCGGGCAACGCCTTCGAACTGGACGCCATCGCGGCGGCGTTCATTGGCGGCGCGGCCGTCCAGGGCGGCGTCGGTAAGATCGTCGGCGCGATCACCGGCGGTCTGATCATGGCCGTCATCAACAACGGCATGTCCCTGATCGGCTCGCCGAGCGAGCGGGTCATGCTCGTCAAGGGCGCCGTGCTCCTCGCCGCGGTGGCCTTCGACGTGTGGACCAAGCGCAGGGCGGGCGCCGCGCGCTAGCGCGAGCCGGCCAGCCGAGTGAAAGGAGAGACCGTGACGACCCCCAAGCGCCGTCTGCCGGTCATGGCTGACGTGGCCAAAGAGGCGGGCGTCTCGCACCAGACGGTCTCCCGGGTGCTCAACGACCACCCGAACGTCCGGGCCGACACCCGCGCCAGGGTGGAGGAGGCGATCATCCGGCTGGGCTACCGGCGCAACCTGGTCGCTCGAGCCCTGGTCACCAAGCGGTCGAGGACGCTCGGCGTGGTGAGCTTCGACACCACGCTGTACGGCCCGGCCAGCACGATCTACGGCATCGAGCAGGCGGCCAGGAGCGCCGGCTACTTCGTCAGCATCGTCAGCCTGAAGTCGATCGACGCGGCCGGCGTCCGCGACGCCATCGACTACCTCGCCGAGCAGGGCGTCGACGGCGTGGTCGTGGTCGCCCCGCAGCGCTCGGCCGCGCGTGCCCTGGAGAACCTGCCGTCCGGCATGCCGGCGGTGGCGGTCGAGGGCACACACAGCGCGGACGTCTCGGTGGTGTGCATCGACCAGATCGAGGGCGCCAGGCTCGCCACGCGGCACCTGCTCCAGCTGGGCCACGAGACCGTGTGGCACGTCAGCGGCCCGCCCGACTGGCTGGAGACCGAGGGCCGGCTCCAGGGCTGGCGCGCCGCGCTCGAGGAGGCCGGCCGGGACGTGCCCGAGCCGCTGGCCGGCGACTGGAGCCCGCGCGCCGGCTACGAGGCGGGCAAGAGCCTGGCGCGGATGGACGGCGCCACCGCCGTCTTCGCGGCCAACGACCAGATGGCGCTCGGCGTGCTGCGCGGCCTCAGCGAGGCGGGAGTGCGCGTCCCCGACCAGATCAGTGTGGTGGGCTTCGACGACATCCCCGAGTCGGAGTTCTTCTCGCCGCCGCTCACCACGGTCAGGCAGGACTTCGACGTGGTGGGCAGGCACTGCATCGAGGTGCTGCTGCGGCAGATCGACGGGCTGATCGATGGGGGGTCCTCCGCGTACGAGCGTCTGGTCGTGCGTCCCACCTTCGTCGTCAGGTCGAGCACCGCCCCAACTCGGTAGATGATGGGGATGCCCCCGGATAACCCCTGGAGTCCAATGTGAACGCTAACACCTACGTGGTCGGAGTGGACTTCGGCACCCTCTCAGGGCGTGCCGTCGTCGTCCGCGTGCACGACGGCGCCGAGCTGGGCAGCGCCGTCCACGAGTACACCCATCGCGTCATCGAGACGGAACTGCCCGGCTCCGGCGTACGGCTCGGCCCCGATTGGGCGCTGCAATCGCCGCAGGACTGGATCGACGTGCTCAGAACCGCCGTGCCCGAGGCGGTCGCCACCGCGGGCGTCGCGCCCGAGCAGGTGATCGGCATCGGCACCGACTTCACCGCCTGCACCGTGCTGCCCACCACCGCCGACGGCACGCCGCTGTGCTTCGAGACGCCCGCCGAGCCGCACGCCTGGCCCAAACTCTGGAAACACCACGCCGCGCAGCCGCACGCCGACCGGATCAACGACCTGGCCGCGCGCCGGGGCGAGGGCTGGCTGCCCCGCTACGGCGGCAAGATCTCCTCCGAGTGGGAGTTCGCCAAGGGCCTTCAGGTCCTCGAAGAGGCCCCCGAGGTGTACGCCAGATCCGAGCGCTGGATCGAGGCCGCCGACTGGATCATCTGGCAGCTCACCGGCGTCGAGAGCCGCAACATCTGCACCGCCGGCTACAAGGGCGTCTTCCAGGACGGTCACTACCCGTCGGAAGAGTTCCTCGCCGCGCTCAACCCCGGGTTCGCCGGGTTCGCCGCCAAACTCGCCACCGGCGAGGTCGGCGACGGTGCCGGCGACGGCGCCACGCTGGCCCCGCTCGGCGGCCTCGCCGGCCGCCTGACCGCGCGGGCCGCCGGATGGACCGGGCTGCCCGAGGGTGTGGCCGTCGCCGTCGGCAACGTGGACGCCCACGTCACCGCCGCCGCCGCGGACGCCGTACGGCCCGGCCAGATGGTGGCCATCATGGGCACCTCGACCTGCCACATCATGCCCAGCGACCAGCTCGCCGAGGTGCCCGGCATGTGCGGCGTCGTCCAGGACGGCATCGTGCCCGGCCTGTGGGGCTACGAGGCCGGGCAGTCCGCGGTCGGCGACATCTTCGCCTGGTTCGTCGACTCCTTCGGCGCGGACGGGCACGAGCAGCTCACGTCGCTGGCCGAGAAGCAGGCCGTGGGGCAGCACGGGCTGGTGGCGCTCGACTGGTTCGGCGGTAACCGCTCGGTCCTCGTGGACCACAACCTCTCCGGAGTGATCGTCGGCCAGACGCTGGCCACCAAGCCGGAGGACGTCTACCGCGCGCTCATCGAGTCCACCGCGTACGGCGCCCGCATGATCGTGGAGACGTTCGAGAAGTCCGGGGTGCCGGTCGAGGAGTTCGTCGTCGCCGGTGGCCTGCTGAAGAACCCCTTCCTCATGCAGGTCTACGCCGACGTGCTGCGCCGCCCCCTGTCGGCCATCGGCTCCGACCAGGGGCCCGCGCTCGGCTCGGCCATCCACGCCGCCGTCGCCGCCGGCGCCTACCCGGGCATCGAGGAGGCGGCCGCGGCCATGGGCAAGCGCACAGAGGCCGCGTACGTGCCCGACGAGGCCCGCGCCGACGCCTACGACCGGCTCTACGCCGAATACCGCAAACTCCACGACTTCTTCGGAGACGGACAGATGCTGCACACCCTGCGCGCGATCAGGAACGAGGCCCACCCGTGAGCCGCGAGGGAGCGCCGACGTCTGGAGGAGCGGCGGGAGCGGAGCGACCAGAGCGGGGGAAGGCGGCGGCGTTGGGCGACCGAGCCGCCGAACGGAGTGAGGCCATGAGCAGAGAGGGAGCGCCGACGTCTGGAGGAGCGGCGGGAGCGGAGCGACCAGAGCGGGGGAAGGCGGCGGCGTTGGGCGACCGAGCCGCCGAACGGAGTGAGGCCATGAAAACGATCGTCGCCGACCTGCACGCCGAGTTGGTCCGCTACGGCCTGGTCGTCTGGACCGCCGGGAACGTCTCGGGGCGGATCCCGGGTGGGGACCTGTTCGTCATCAAGCCGTCCGGCGTCTCCTACGACGAGCTGACCGTGGAGAACATGGTCGTGTGCGACCTCGACGGCAACCTCGTCGAAGGTGCGCATTCGCCGTCCAGCGACACCGCCGCGCACGCGTACGTCTACCGCAACATGCCCGACGTGGGCGGCGTCGTGCACACCCACTCCACCTACGCCTCGGCGTGGGCCGCCCGCGGCGAGGCCGTCCCCTGCGTGCTGACCGCGATGGCCGACGAGTTCGGCGGCGAGATCCCGCTGGGCCCGTTCGCCCTGATCGGCGACGACTCGATCGGCCAGGGCATCGTGGAGACGCTCAAGGGCCACCGTTCGAAGGCCGTGCTCATGCAGAACCACGGGGTGTTCAGCATCGGCAAGGACCCCAAGGCCGCCGTGAAGGCGGCGGTGATGTGCGAGGACGTGGCCCGCACCGTCCACGTGGCCAGGCAGCTCGGCGAGCCGCTGCCCATCCCGCAGGACGACATCGACCGCCTCTACGACCGCTATCAGAACGTTTACGGACAGAGGAGCCCGCGTTGAAGATCTGGTTTCTGACCGGTAGCCAGGGACTTTACGGCGACGACACGCTGCGCCAGGTGGCCGAGCAGTCCCGGCGGATCGCCGAGCAGCTGCCCATGCCGGTGGAGTGGAAGCCCGTGCTCACGGACGCGGCGGCGATCCGGCGTATCATGCTCGAGGCCAACGCCGACGACTCGTGCGGGGGCGTGATCGCGTGGATGCACACGTTCTCGCCGGCCAAGATGTGGATCGCCGGGCTGGACGCGCTGCGCAAGCCGCTGCTGCACCTGCACACGCAGGCCAACGTGGAGCTGCCGTGGAGTTCCATCGACATGGACTTCATGAACCTCAACCAGGCCGCGCACGGAGACCGCGAGTTCGGCCACGTGCAGACCCGCCTGGGGGTTCCGCGTAAGACCGTGGCGGGGCACGTCAGCGACCCGGCCGTGGCCGAGCGCATCCTCACCTGGGTCCGCGCCGCCCGTGGCCTGGCCGAGGTGCGCACGCTGAAGCTGGCGCGCTTCGGCGACAACATGCGCGACGTGGCCGTCACCGAGGGCGACAAGGTCGAGGCGCAGCTGCGCTTCGGCGTCTCCGTCAACACCTACGGTGTCAACGACCTCGTCGAGGTGGTGGACGCCGCCGCAGACGCCGATGTGACGGGGCTGGTCAAGGAGTACGCCGAGCAGTACACCGTCGCCCCCGAGCTGCTCGGCGAGCGTCACGAGTCGCTGCGTTACGCGGCCAGGGTCGAGCTGGGCCTGCGCGGCTTCCTGGAGGCCGGCGGTTTCAAGGCGTTCACCACCAACTTCGAGGACCTCGGCGGCCTGCGCCAGCTGCCCGGCCTGGCCGTGCAGCGGCTGATGGCCGACGGCCACGGCTTCGGCGGAGAGGGCGACTGGAAGACGTCGGTGTTGCTGCGTACCCTCAAGGCGATGTCGCCCGGCGGCACCTCGTTCATGGAGGACTACACCTACCATCTGACGCCCGGCCAGGAGCTGATCCTGGGCGCGCACATGCTGGAGGTCTGCCCGTCCATCGCCGCCGGCACCCCGTCGTGCGAGATCCACCCGCTGAGCATCGGCGGCAGGGAGGACCCGGTCAGGCTCGTCTTCGACGCCGAGCCCGGCCCCGGCATCGTGGTCGGCCTGGCCGACATGGGTGACAGGTTCCGGCTGGTGGCCAACGAGATCGATGTCGTGGCCCCGCCCGAGCCGTTGCCCAAGCTGCCCGTGGCCCGCGCGGTGTGGCGTCCCCGCCCCAACCTGCGCACGTCCACGGAGTCGTGGCTCACCGCGGGCGCGCCTCACCACACGGTGTTGTCCACGGCCGTCGGCCGGGACGAGCTGACCGACCTGGCCGACATGCTCGGCGTCGAGCTCGTGATCATCGACACCGAGACGACCACCGAGCGGCTCGCCAAGGAGCTGCGCTGGAACCAGGCGTACTACCGCCTGGCCCAGGGCTTCTGACCCGCCGCGGCACCACGGGGGCACCAGGGCGGCGGGACCGCGGCAACCCCAGCAGGATCGACAGAGGACGACTGTGGCAAGGTGAGGGCCGTGACGTTGACCAACTGGGCGGGCAACACCGCCTTCCGGGCTCAAAACGTGCACCATCCCACCTCCCTCGACGAGCTCCAGCGGCTCGTCGCCGCCAGTGCCCAGGTGCGGGCGCTGGGCAGCGCTCATTCGTTCAACGAGGTCGCCGACGCTACCGGCGACCTCGTGGTCCTGGACCGTATGCCCGGCGCCGTGGAGATCGACAGCGCGGCGGCCACGGCCAGGGTTCCGGCGCGCATGACGTACGCGCGGCTCGCTCCCGTGCTGCACAAGGCCGGGTTCGCGCTGACGAACATGGCCTCGCTGCCGCACATCTCGGTCGCGGGCTCCGTCGCGACCGGCACCCACGGCTCGGGGGAGGGCATCCCCGGCCTGGCCGCCGCCGTGTCCTCGCTCGACCTCGTCACCGCCGACGGCTCGGTGCTGACGATCTCCCGCGGCGACGCCGGCTTTCCCGGCGCGGTGGTGGCGCTCGGCGCGCTCGGCGTCGTCACGTCGCTGACGCTCGACCTCGTGCCCGCCTTCGAACTGCGCCAGTACGTCCGCGAAGGGCTGGCCCTGGAGGCGCTCGGCGACTTCGACGAGATCATGGCCAGCGGCTACAGCGTCAGCCTCTTCACCGACTGGCGCGACACCCGCGTCTGGCTGAAGCGCGCCGACGAGCTGACCAGCCCCGACTGGTACGCCACCCGCCCGGCCGATGGCCCCCGCCACCCGCTGCCCGCCATGCCGGCCGACAACTGCACGACCCAGCTCGGCGTGCCCGGCCCGTGGCACGATCGGCTGCCGCACTTCCGCGCCGACCACCCGCCGAGCGGCGCCGGCGACGAGCTGCAGTCGGAGTTGCTGCTGCCCAGGGAACACGCGGTCAAGGCGCTGCGCGAGCTGTTCACGATCGGCGACCGGATCCGGCCCGTCCTGCACATCTCGGAGGTGCGCACAGTCGCCGCCGACGACCTGTGGCTCAGCCCGTTCCACGGCCGTGACAGCGTGGGCATCCACTTCACCTGGGTGCGCGACGTCGCCGCGGTGCTGCCGGTGCTGGAGCTGGTGGAGGAGACGCTGGCGCCGTTCGAGCCGCGGCCCCACTGGGGCAAGCTGTTCACCGTCTGGCCGCCCTGCCCCGAAAGGTTCCGCACGCTGGTGGGGCGGCTCGACCCGGAGGGCAAGTTCGCCAACGACTTCACCCGGATACTGCTGCGGGAGTAGCAAGCCCCCGGGGCTTGCGCCCCCTGGTGTAGCGGATCACAGGTCCGGGGGACGATGCGCCGGGCCCGGCCGTCCACGATCGTTGGACCATGAACGATCTCCCGTTCCGCTTCGGCGTGGTCGCCGGACAAGCGCCCGACGCCGCCTCGTGGACCGGCCTGGCCTGCCGGGCGGAGAGCCTGGGCTACGCCACGCTGCTGGTGCCCGACACGATCGCCACGCTCTCGCCCTTCACCGCCGCCGCCGTCGCCGCCACGGTCACGACGACCCTGCGCGTCGGTACGTACGTCGTGAGCGCCCCGTACCGGACGCCGGAGACCGTCGCGTGGGAGACCGCGACCCTGCACACGCTCACCGGCGGCCGGTTCGAGCTGGGCCTCGGGGCCGGCCGGCCCGCCGCCGAGCAGGACGCCGCCGCGCTCGGCGTCAGGTTCGGCACGCCGAGCCAGCGCATCGAGCGGATCGCCAGGACCATCGACGCGGTCAAGAACGTGCGCGTGCTGGTGGCCGCGGCCGGGACGAAGCTGCTCAGGCTGGCCGCAAGGAAGGCCGACACGGTCGCGATCGGCGTGCCGCCGCACCACCCGGAGGAGCAGGTGGCGGCGAAGCTGGACGAGCTGTACGAGCTGGCCGGCGACCGCTACGACGAGCTGGAGCTCAGCATGAACCTCGCGGTCGCGGGCGGCGAGCCGCCCGGCCGGCTGCTCGGCCGTTTCGGCCGCACCGGCAGCGGGATCCTCACCGGCACGGCCGACGAGATGGCCGATGTCCTGCGGCGCCGCCGCGACAGGCTCGGGATCTCGTACGTGACGGTGAACGCCGCGTGCCTGGACGCCTTCGCGCCCGTGGTCGAAAGGCTCGCCGGTACCTGACGGGATCTGTCAGGTATGACCGGCACGATGAGCCCATGACCGCCAAGGGAACCTTCGACACCGCCGGCTGGGACGCCAAGCCGCCCTTCGACGAGCGTGACGGCGTCTCGCTCGGGCTCGTGACCCTGACCAAGACCTTCCACGGAGACCTGACCGGCACCGGCGTGGTCACCATGATGGTGGCCACCACCCCCGTGGAGGACTCTCGCTCGTACGTGGCGCTGGAACGCATCGAGGGCACCCTGCACGGGCGCTCGGGCAGTTTCGTCGTCCAGCACAATGCCGTCAGCGACGCGGGCGACCAGTCGCTGCGCATCACGGTCGTGCCCGATTCGGCGACGGGGGAGCTGCGCGGCCTCAGGGGTGAACTGGCCATCGTCATCGCCTCCGACGGCGGCCACTCCTACACCTTCGACTACCGGCTCTGATCCGCCCGGCGCACCCCGGTTCACTGCGGGCTGAGGCGGCGGGGCGGGGTGTGGATGTCGAAGTGCAGGTGGGGCTGGGCCAGGACGGAGTGGGGGCGTGTGCCGGGCGTGATCAGGCCGAGGCGTTCGAAGACGGGGAACCTTGCCGAGGTGGCGGCGAGGTGGCGGGGCCGCATGACCGGGTGCCAGATGCTGTAAACGCCGATCTTCCCGTCTCTGCGGAGATACCAGCCCCGGGTGGGGTGGGTCAGGCGCTCCAGCCAGTCGGACTCGCCGTCGAAGCCGTCCAGCAGGGCGGGAGGCTCCGGTGACTCGGTGGCCTCGCAGTGGGCGCGTCCCGCCTCCAGACGCCAGCGGGCTGGGGCGGCGCCCCAGTCGGCCTCGATGCGGATGCGGTCGCGGCGCCACGGCATGCCCCACACGTGCTGGGGGATGGCGACCACCGGGTGGTCGAGGCTGGTGCCGAAGAACCAGACGCCCGGCCTGCCGTACGCGGTGACGTAGGTGCGGTAGTTGATCTGCCCGCAGCTGATGGCGGCCGGCGGCAGGAAACGGAAGTGGAAGTCGCGATCGCGGAAGGCCACAGCCGAGACGAGGGCGCCCGGGCCGTCCGCGAAGGTCGTCTTCATCGGCTCGAAGCCGTCAGGCAGATGCCGGGCCAGCACGTCGGCGTCCACCGGATAGCTGATGATCGCGAAGTTGTCGAGTTCGGTCTGCGCGTGGTACCAGCGCGGGCGCGGCCGGGGAGTGCCGGTGAAGCTCATGCACCAAACAGTACGATCACCATCGCCGGACCGCGAGGAGCCGGGACATCCTGCCGATCTTGGGACGAAACGGCCCAGGCGGACGGTGGACCGGTAACGGCGGCCCTGCCTCGTGATCTCAGCCGCGATCCCGATGTTGCCCAGCAACGCCAGCGGGTGCACGGCCGAGATGCCCGAGGCGAACAGCAGGGTGCCGGAGCCGCGCTCCAGCATCGCCGGCAGATCGGCTCATCGTGCAGCTGGTGGAGCGGGTGCAGAGGGCCGGGACGCTGCGGGCCGACGTCGGGCCGGTCGATCTGGCGTTCTTCGTGATGGCCAACTCCCGGGTGGCGGAGGCGGACCCCGGGCACCATACTTCAGCCTCGACCAGCACTGACATGATCATGGCCTATCATGTTAAGCGTGTCCAAGATCGTGAAGCGGGCCTACAGGTACCGCTTCTACCCGACGGGGCCGTGCACGACCGGGACGTCAACGCCGCGATCAACATTCTGGCCGCCGGGCTGGCGGACAGGTGAAACGCCTGCGGAGAGCTGGTAAGACCGGCTTCGGAGTCTTCCGGGGAGGCATGGCCCGATGAAACAGGAACCCCGGCCCGGTGACGGGCTGGAATCCCCCGGCCTCGGCCGTGGGGAGGAAGTCAAGATCCACTGGAGCGAGGCGGGGCAGGAACGATCGGCGCCGTGGCGCACGGCGCTGGGCGCGCCGCCTCCGGCGCGCGTGGTGACGGCCGACGACCGCATGAAGGCCGACACCGCCTACCGGCTGGCCTGTGAGGGCACCGCGCTGCTGTGGCGGGGTGACTTCCAGAACGCCCGGCAGCTCCTGCGCGCCATGGGCCGCCGCTGCAAGCCCGCCGCGCCCGGCAGCGGCTTCCACCGCTACCGCCAGGCGCAGTCCCAGCGCGCCCGCACGCTCGGCATGCTGCTCATCCCGTACGCCGACGGCCACGTGGTGCCGCTGCGCCGGGCGCCCGACGTGCGGGAGGCGTGCACCGAGGCCTACGGCCCCGACGCCCCTCCCGCGGTCGGCCAGCTGCGCGAGTTGCTCGGCGTGATCGGCGCCCACGAATGGCGCAAGAAGGGCGTGTACGTGCCGGCGCTCGGCGCGCGCATCCACCCCCATCACGGAGTCTTCTCCCCGATCAGGGGCGAATACGTCGATCTCGTGGCCGAGGCGCCGCTGCCCGGCGACCGGCTGGCGTTCGACGTCGGCACGGGCACGGGCGTGCTGGCGGCCGTGCTGGCCAGGCGCGGCGTCCGCCACGTCGTCGCCACCGACCTCGACGAGCGGGCCGTCGCGTGCGCCGGCGCCAACATCGCCCGGCTGGGCCTGGCCGAGCAGGTGGAGGTCGTGCGCACCGACCTGTTCCCGCCCGGACGCGCCCAGCTCGTCGTCTGCAACCCGCCGTGGTTGCCCGCCAAGCCGGTCTCCCCGCTCGACCAGGCCGTCTACGACCCCGGCGGGCGGATGGTGCGCGGGTTCCTCGACGGCTTGGCCGAGCATCTGGAGCCGGCGGGCGAGGGCTGGCTCGTCCTGTCCGACCTCGCCGAGCACCTGGGCCTGCGCACGCGCGCCGCCCTGCTGGCCGGGTTCGAGGAGGCGGGGCTGCGCGTGGTGGACCACATGGACGTCGCGCCGCGGCACGACCGGCCGAAGGATGAGGACGACCCGCTGCACGCGGCCCGAGCCGCCGAGGTGACCTCTCTCTGGCGGCTGACCCCGCTGACCTGAAGGACGCGGCGGGTGTGGGCCGGCATGTTAGCCAGGGCCGTTCAGCGGCAGGAGATATCCATGCATATTTCGGGGGTGCAGATCGTTTTCCCTGATCACCGCTACGAGCAGGCGGAGATCACCGAGGCGTTCTCCCGGCTGACGGAGTGCGATGAGGACCTGCTGCGGCGCTTCCACACCGCAGCAGGTGTGGAAGGCCGCAACCTCGCTCTTCCGCTGGCCGACTATCCCAAGCTCGAATCCTTCTCCCGCGCGAACGACGCGTACGTCGAGGCCGCCCTCGATCTCGGCGAGCAGGCGATGCGGGCCGCGCTCAAGAAGGCCGACGTGCGCCCGGAGAAGATCGACCACCTGCTGTTCTGCTCGACCACCGGCCTGGCCACTCCCTCGCTCGACGCGAAGCTGGCCCAGCGGGTGGGCCTGCGGTCGGACGTCAAGCGGGCGCCGGTGTTCGGGCTCGGCTGCGCGGCGGGCGCGTCCGGCCTGTCGCGCCTGTACGACTACCTGCGCGGCTGGCCCGACCACGTCGCGATGCTGGTCTGCGTGGAGCTGTGCTCGCTGACGATCCAGCGTGACGACACCTCGATCGCGAACCTGGTCGCGAGCGGCCTGTTCGGCGACGGCGCGGCGGCCGTCGTGGCGACGGGGCGCGGACAGGGCCCCGAGGTCGTCGCCACCCGCAGCAGGCTCTATCCCGGCACCGAGCACCTCATGGGCTGGGCCGTCGGCGACCACGGCTTCAGGATCATGCTGGACCCCGAGCTGACCGGGTTCGTCGAGCAGGTGCTGGCCGCCGACATCAAGGCATTCCTGGCCGACTACGGCCTGCTCCCCGAGCAGGTTGCCACCTGGGTCTGCCACCCGGGCGGTCCGAGGGTCATCGACAAGATCGTGGCAACCCTTGGCCTGCCGCCCAGGGCGCTCGACGTGACGTGGCGGTCGTTGCGCGAGCACGGCAACCTGTCGTCGGTGTCGGTGCTCCACGTCCTCCAGGAGACTCGCGGCCGGCCCGGCACGCCCGCCGTGCTCATGGCGCTGGGCCCGGGGTTCTCCGCCGAGCTGCTCCTGCTGCACTGGTGATCGCGTACACGCTGCCGATCGGCATGGCCAGGGCGCTGCCGACCGTACGGGCGCGTGCGCGTGGAGGACGGGGGCTGGCAAGCTGTTGGCCATGAACGAGACGCTGACGATGCTGCGTGGCGCGGCCGACCATACGTCGAAGCTGGTCACCGAGATCGGCGAGGACGAGTTCCCGCTGCCCACCCCCTGCGCCGACTACGACGTGAAAGCGCTGATCAACCACCTGGAGTGGGGCGCCACCCTGTTCGAGTCGCTGGCTCAGGACGGCGAGTTCCTCCCGGAGAAGGAATACACCGGTGACTTCCCCGACCGGGTCGGGCGGATGCTGGCCGTCTGGGCCCGGCCGGAGTCGTGGGAGGGCGTCAGCCAGGGGCTGGGCCTGCCGAAGAGCGTGCTGGCCAATATGGCGCTGACCGACCTGGTGGCCCACGGGTGGGATCTGGCCCGCGCGACGGGGAGGACCTACGAGGTGGAGGAGGAGACGGCGGCCGCGCTGCTGGCCTTCGCCCGGCAGATGGCGCCGACGGGCCGCGAGCGCGGTGCGTTCGGCCAGGAGGTTCCGGTGCCGGAAAGCGCGTCCGTGCTCGACCGTTTCCTCGGGGTCATCGGGCGGGATCCGGCGTGGAAACCGTGATCTGCTCGAGCCCCTCGGGCTCCTTGCCGGGATAGAGGCCGGTGAGCAGGGTGCTGACCGTGTAGAGGTGCCAGGCCTGGGCCGGTTTCCTGACCACGGGGTCGGCGAACAACGCGCGCACCTCGTCCGCGTTCACGACGGGAGTCAGGACGTCCAGGTTGCCGAGCACCTGCCTGCGCAGGATGTCCGTCAGCGCGGGTCCGGGGCTGGTGCGCCAGCTCCACCCGCCGTCGGTCCTCGCGGTGGGCATGTGCCCGGCCGGCAGGCGGGACCAGAACCACCGTTTGGTCATGCCCTCCGCGAACCGCCACGGTTTCCCCTCGATCGGCACATCACGCAGCTGAGGGGCGAATCGCAGGATGAGGTCATAGATCACCCCTTCGGACAGGCGCCAGCCCTGGTCCAGGCTGAGCGCCGCGCGCACCACCCGGTTGTCCAGGAACGGCCGCACCGGATCGCCGCGCCGCAGCGACCCCGCGCGGGCGCTGGCCTGCCAGCGGCCCACTTTGTACCAGATATAGAGGTGGTCGAGAGCCTCCAGCCGGTTCGGCCGGGCCAGCCACGGCCTGGCCAGCTCGCGAGCGTGCTCGTTGGCGTCCGCCGTGAACATCTTCTCGTCCTTGGCGAAGGTGGTGGTGATCCGCCGCAGCAGCGCCTTGTCGCCGAGGTCGGTCTGGAGCAGGTTCAGGCTGCCCGCGCGCAGCGTCTCGCCGCTCTGCCCTGACATGGTGGGCTTGCCGGAGTACGGCAGATAGCTCACGATCGACTCGTACGCCGACGTCATGCCCTCGCACGTGCGCAGCGTCTCCCAGGTCCGGCTCAGCGGGTGCTCCACCAGCACGGCGTCCTTCTGGGCGGTCTGCTGGGGCGCGATGACGGTGTGCTCGACCTTCAGCCGGGCCGCGATCTGCCGCGCGATGATCACGTCGGGGTGCGTGTCGAGCCCGTTGGTCGTCACCCGGAACGGCACCCGCGCCGCGTGCAGCAGCGCCGCGAGGATCCGGGTGTCGCGCCCGCCGGTCAGCGCCAGGTTGACCGGCTCGCTCAGGTCGCGCAGCGGTGTGACGGTGGCCAGCAGCGCCTCAGCCAGCTCGCCGATCGCGGCCCGCTTGGCCCGCGCTGAGGTGGGCGCCGGCGCCGCCTCCGGCAGCGGGGTCTCGGCTATGGTGCGCCGCCCGTCCTGGACGTCGAGCCGCGCGTTCGGCCGCAACGCCGTCACCCCCTTGTACGGCGTCTCATCCGACAGGAAGAACCCCTGCCTGATCATGGTCTGCAGGGCGAGCACGTCGTGTTCGATCCGGTCGACCGGCTGGGCCGCCAGGTGCACGAGCAGGGCGCGGCTGCCGACGACGTGCAGGTCGGGCGTCTCGGCGTAGAAGACGGGGCACACCCGGTTGACGGCGGTGCTCGCGGTCAGCTCGCCGTCGCGGGCGATCCACGCGGAGAAGCAGCCGCCCACGGAGTCGCCGGGCAGCCTGGTCACGTCGGCCGGGTCGGCCAGGTGGCCGTTGAGCCCGATGACCCGGCCGTCGTGCTCGGAGATCAGCGGCGGCTGCCGCGTGTCGCCGGGTTCGTTCGTCCACGCGAGCAGCGACACGCCTCTGCCGTGCCATTCCCGCGCGCGGATGACGTCGGCGGGCACCGGAAAGGCCGTTTCGATAACGGTTCGGGCCCTGCTCAGGACATCAGCGGGAACGTCATGTCGCTTCGCGGCCAAAGCCAGATACACGCGCACGGCGTCATGCCTACCTCAAATGCCCTATCTGTCACAACTGATCACGCGACGGTCGCGGTTTGCGCTCGCTTACGTCACCGGCCCGGCCACGGCCTGATCGATTCCGTCGTACGGGGCGGAGGTGGAAGTGATGAAGTTTCGTCCCTTGGTGGTCGGTGTAGGGCTGGTGACCGTACTGACGCTCGCCGCCTGCGGTGGCCCAGGCGGTTCGGCGGCCGGAGAGCGAGCGGTGGAACAGGCGGGCCGCGCCGACCGGCGGCCGGCCCCATCGGCGACCCAGACGGCGAACGCCGAGGAGGACGGCGACAAGGACACCACCACGGCGCAGATCTCCACGTTCGCCCTGGACGTGGACACCGCGTCGTACGGCTACGCCCGCCGTACCCTCCAGGAGGGCCGCTGGCCCGCGCCGGCCGAGGTCCGTCCCGAGGAGTGGGTCAACGCGTTCCGGCAGGACTACGCGCAGCCGTCGGGCGACGGCTTCGCCGTGCACGTGGACGGCGCGAAGCTGCCGTCCCGCGACGAGGCGGTCATGCGCGTGGGCCTGCAGACGCGCGGCACGGACGCCGCCCAGCGGCGGCCCGCCAACCTCACGTTCGTCGTGGACGTGTCCGGCTCGATGGCCGAGACGGGCAGGCTCGACCTCGTCAAGTCGGCCCTGAACAAGCTGCTCGACCAGCTCGCGCCCGGCGACCAGGTGTCGATCGTGGCGTTCAGCGACGAGGCCACCGTACTGGCCTCGATGACCCCGCTGACCGCCAGGGAGGAGCTGCGGAGCGCCGTGGACGAGCTGGCCGTCGACGGCGGCACCAACCTGGAGAGCGGCCTGGTCGCCGGCTACGAGGAGGCGTCCAAGGCGTTCAGGACCGCCGCCACGAACCGGGTCATCCTGCTCTCCGACGGCCTGGCCAACCAGGGCAGCACCGAGTGGCGGACCATCCTCGACCGGGTCAAGGAACACGCGGGCAAGCAGGTCACGCTGCTCACCGTCGGCGTCGGCAGGGACTACGGGGACGAGCTCATGGAGCAGCTCGCCGACAATGGCGACGGCATGGCCGTCTACGTCAGCTCCCAGGAGGAGGCCGACAAGATCTTCACCACGCAGCTGCCCGCCACCATCGAGCTGCGGGCGCGCGACGCCAAGGCACAGGTCGTGTTCAACCCGTCCGTGGTGGACAGTTACCAGCTCGTCGGATACGAGAACCGCGCGCTGGACGCCGAGGAGTTCCGCGACGACACCCGCGACGGCGGCGAGATCGGGCCGGGCCACTCCGTCACCGCGCTGTACGCGCTGCGGCTCAAGCCCGGCGCCGAAGGCCAGCTCGCCCAGGCCACCGTGCGCTGGCAGGACCCCGACACCAGGGCCGCGTCCGAGGAGAGCGCGTCGTTGGGGGCGGACGATCTGGCCGGGTCCGTGTGGGACGAGGCGCCGGTCCGGCTCCAGGTGGACGTGGTCGTCGCCGCGTTCGCCGGCTACCTGCGGGACAAGAAGGCGTTCGGCCTGGACCTGTCGACGCTCGGGGAGCACGCCTCCCGGCTGGCCGCCGACTCCGAGGACCCGATGGTGGCGGAGCTGGCCACGCTCATCGAGAAGGCCAGGTCGGTCGGCTGACCACCGGGGGCCGGTTCGGCGTCACGGGCGCGCGCCGAGCCGGCCCCCGGTTTTGCCGGATGTATGTGCGTGCTTGGGTGGTCGGGAAGTCGGCTACACTCGTACACGCGGCAAGGGGCTATGGCGCAGCTGGTAGCGCGCCTCCATGGCATGGAGGAGGTCTGGGGTTCGAATCCCCATAGCTCCACCCAGATCGTCTACGGCTGGAAACGCGTCTTCGCTTCCTGACGTCAGTCCTGGTCGGTGCAGCGCTCGGCGTCGATCACGCTCGGCTGGAACTTGTCCCTGATCTGTTTGTCGGTCATACGCGGGTTGCCGGGCGCCAGCCTCTCGTATTCATTGATGAGATGGGCTCGCAGATCGGCGAGCCAGTGGTTGCTCTTAACATATGTGTCGATGGCCTTCACCAGTTGCCGACACGCTTCCTCATGCTCTTTACGCAGCGCTATGGAGATGTGCTGCTCCCTCCCCAAGGGCAGGTCGAGCACCTGGAGGACGGACTTTCCTCGGATGACATTATTGTCGTCGATGGTGTATCCCATGAGGATGATCCGGTCTGTGCTGTAGGCGAAAGCCTCCCCTTGCTTGACTTTCTCGATGCACGCTTCCGGGGTAAGAGCGGTGGTGGGGACCAGCGGAACGGCCTGCTTTATCATTTTTATTGTTTCGTCTGCCGAGGTTCTTTCCACCGTGCATATGGTCTCGCCGGCGAGTTCCTTGACATTGCGGACCTGCTTGGCATTGGCAAGGGTCAGCAGTCCGATATCGGTCCTCAGATAGGAGCGGGCAAGCCGGAAATCGTCCGCCCTGGTGTCGGTGTCGGAAATCATCCCCATCACCATGTGCACCTTATTGTCGGCCAGTTGGCTCTGCCAGTTGTTCGTCCGTGTCCACGTGGGTGTGGACTGTTTGACCCCTGCGTTCTCCATGATCTTGTTCCGAGCGGATTCCTCGAAGCCGACCGGGTCGGGGCCCTCGTTCTGAAACAGTCCTGGATATTCCTTGACGCCCACCGTGACGATATCCAGGTCCAAGGGGGAAGGAAGTTTCGCAGAGCTGCTCCCGCAGGCCGTCACGAGGAGGAGCGCCGCCGCGAGGGCGCCGGCACTCCGTGAGCGCTTACCGGACTTCATCTTGGCCCCTGACTACCGATAGAGTGTGACATTTTTGGCCGTGATGGTCACCGAGCAATTCTGGGTGGAAACCAGCTGCATGGACAGGGTGACGCTGCTCTCTCCCTCGATGTCGAACTCGGCGGATTCTCCGTCGGTGAATTCTTTTTCCTTCCCGTCCGGCTGACGGCCGTTCATCAGAACATTGACCCGGTTGCCTGGACAGGATCCTTGCTCCTCATCAGGGTCCGCGTACGACACGGGAACACGCAGCCGTGTGTATCCATTCTCAACGCGAACGTTCGTCCGGGCCTTGTTGCCCGGGTGGAGGAGCTCTGGAGACCATTTCACCACCACGGCCTTGCCATCCGCCACGGCGACCGCCTGCACTATCGCGTGGGCTGTCAGCCCGACCAGAGCCGGCGTGACAACAGTGAGGATCACGATGGCCAGGGTCGCGGGAGGCGGGTCCAGCAACGGCTTACGGATGATCACGAGCACGGCTGCGGCTAATGCGGCATATCCGACAAACAGAGCGGCCAGGTCCAAATCCAGCCAACCTGGACCGGCTGCTATCCCGAGGAGAAGCGCAATGAGATGAACCACTCCGACGATGAGTGCGTCTCTCCGCTTTACGCCGCCCTCGGCCCATCGGTGGGCGTCCATGTAGAGATGCTAAGTCCACAACCGTCACGCTGGGCGGAATGTCCGACGGTTTTATGGTTCACAGGAAACCCCGGCACTATCTACGGCTTGGTGCACCCCGGCCCTTCTGGGCGGCGTGTTCGGCCGGGCGGGGACCGGTTTCATCCGCGCCGGTAGCCGGGCCTGTTGTGAGCGGGCCGCGTTCCCGCCAGGGCAGGCCGCAGACGAGCGCGGCGATGACGACGAGCGACGAGAGCACCCACAGCCGGTGGGCAACCCCCCACTCCAGCCCCGCCATGAAATAGAGCAGGTGAAGATAGCCGACCACCACCCAGAGGCTCGTGGCGGTGATGGCCGCCCAGGCTCGGCGCGGCGGCCGGGCGAGGAGATAGGGCAGCGGCCAGAGCAGATACTGGGCGCCCAGCCGGTAGGTCACGATGAGGAAGACCAGGAGCAGGGCGAGGGTCAGCACCTCAGGCTCGGCCCGCCGCCACCACCAGAGCGCGGCCAGGAGCGCGGCGGCCAGGATGACCAGGCCGGTCCGGCCGAAGGCGGGCGAGACCATCTGCTCCCCGCCGGTCGCCACGGCCGTCCAGCCCCAGTCGCCGACCACCGGGCGGGTCGACATGATGGCGCGCACCAGGGCGGGCAGCTCGCTGACCGCGGTGTCGAGGAAGACCGCACTGCTGGCCAGCATGGCGAGGGGCGCCACCGCGGTCCAGACGAGCACCGTGACCCGCCGGCGCAGGCCGGGCACCGCCAGCACGACGCCCGGCACGAGCAGCAGCGACCAGTGGGTGCATGACACCGACAGGCCGATGAGCAGCCCCGCGAGCTGGACGCGACCCCGGCGGGCGGCCAGGAGCGCGGCCACGCCGAACAGCAGCGTGATCGGCGGGAACTGCCCGTGCAGCCCGCTCACCAGGACTCCGACGGGCAGGCACGCGTACTGGAAGCCGCGCAGCGCACCGCGCTCGGTCGCGAGCCTGCTGATCAGGGGAATGAGCGCGAGGTCGGCGACGATCGGCACGATCCGGCCGGCGACGGCCCACGACAGCCCCAGCGTCTCGCCCAGCTCCTGCTGCCCGGCCAGCACGTAGGCGAGCAGTGGCAAGAAATGCCAGCCCCCCTCACGCAGGTGCATCGTCGGGTTGAGCCCGTCGAGCACCGCGTTGGCGGCGTCGCGGAAGTCGTGCTCGAAGTCGTAGGGCTGGACGGCCATCTGGGGGGCCAGCAGCATGGCGAGCACACGCAGGGCGGCTCCTGCGCAGAGCGCCAGCCACAGCGGCGGGGCCCAGCCCTTGCGCTGGGCGAGCACCGCCAGAGCGAAACCGACGGCCAGCGGCGGCCCCATCATCACCTCGGGGGTCACCGGCACTCCATGGGGTGGCTCCGTTCTCGGCTGTCACGATCACGTTGAAGAAAACCGTAGCCTACGTGAAGTGCGCGACGGCTCCGTGCGATGCGTCTGAACACCCCGAACCTGGGCAGCCGGATTGAGCGAATCTACAGGTTGCGCCGGTAGGGTCTCCAGAACGTCAAGCGAAAGGAGCGGCGAATGTCGGAGTTCGCCGGAGCTCGTGTGCTCGTCACGGGAGGGTCAGGCTTCATCGGCAGACGCCTGGTCGCGGCTCTGCTCGCAGAAGGTGCCGAGGTCGTGGTGGCCGATCTGAACGCCCATCCCGACCCCGCGGTGCGCTCTGTGGTGGGAGATCTGCGCGATCCCGGGGTCCGCGGTGAGGCCGTGTCCGCGGGGCTCGACGGCGTCGTGCACCTCGCGGCGGTCACGTCGGTGTTGCGCTCGGTCGAGGACCCCGCCGGAACCTATGAGGTGAACGTCGCGGCGACAGCGGGGCTGCTCGAACTCGCCCGCGAGCGGGAGGTGCCCAGATTCACGTTCGCGTCCACCAACGCCGTGACGGGCGACGTGGGCAGCGCGCCCATCACCGAATGGCAGGCGCTGCGCCCGCTCACCCCCTACGGCGCGACCAAGGCGGCGGGCGAGATGTTGCTGAGCGCCTACTCCGGCGTGTACGGCATGCAGACCTGCGCGCTGCGTTTCGCCAACGTCTACGGCCAGGGGATGCGGCACAAGGACAGCTTCGTGCCCCGGCTGATGCGCGCCGCCGCCGAGGGCACCGGCGTCCAGGTGTACGGCGACGGCACCCAACTGCGCGACTACGTCCACGTGGACGACATCGTCCAGGCCGTCCAGGTGACCTGGCGCACGGGCCACAACGGCCCTCTGGTGGTCGGCTCGGGGCGTTCGGTGAGCGTGAACGAGCTGATCGAGGCGGCCCGCGACGTCACCGGGGCGCCGATCCCGGTCGAGCACGTCGCCGCCAAGCAAGGAGAGATGCCGGCGGTCGTGCTCGACACGTCGCTGGCCAAGACACTCGGGTACGAACCGCGGCACGATCTGACCACCGGCCTGCCGACCGTGTGGCCGGACTTCGTGCCCGGTGGTGTGGAGGGCCTGGCATGACCGCCGATCACATGGCGAACACCGACGCGCGGATCGACGCCGCCGCGATGGCGGAGTTCACCGCCGAGCACGGCGGCGACCTTCCTCCCATCGCGATCGTCATCGCCGCCTACAACGAAGAACGCGGCATCGGCGACGTGGTCAGCGCGATCCCGGCCGTCATCGCCGGGCACGAGACGGCGACCGTCGTGGTCGTCGACGGCGCCTCCGACGACACGGCGGCCGTGGCCCGCAAGGCCGGCGCGCTGGTCTGCGACGTCCCCGTCAACCGGGGGCAGGGCGCGGCCCTGCGGCTCGGCTACCGCATCGCCAGGGCGGGCGGCGCCCGCTACATCGTGACCACCGACGCCGACGGGCAATACGACCCGGCCGACATCGAGCGCATCCTCGCTCCCCTGCTGAAGGGGGAGGCCGACTTCGTCACCGGCTCGCGGGTGCTGGGGCGCCAGGAGACCTACGACCGCGTGCGCCGCCTGGGCGTGCACGTCTTCGCCCGGATGATCAGCCTGCTGACCGGGCAGCGCATCACCGACACCTCCTTCGGCATGCGCGCGATGCGCGCCGAGGTCACCGGGGCCGTCACGCTGAAGCAGCCTCAGTATCAGTCGTCCGAGCTGCTCATCGGCGTCATCTCGCGGGGCTACAAGGTGGTGGAGGTGCCGGCGACGATGCGGTTGCGGGTCGCCGGCACCACCAAGAAGGGCGGCAACCTGGTCTACGGTTACCGCTATTTGCGCGTGGTGCTCGGCACCTGGCTCCGGGAGCGCCGCGGCACCGCGCCGTCAGGGTCCTCCGCGCCGTCCGCCTCCGCCTCCGCCTCGCCTTCTTCGTCCGCCTCGCCGGCGGAGCCCGCGCGGGGGTCGGCGAAGACGAAGTAGTGGAAGAAGCAGAACTTCGCCATGAACAGGACGCCGTAAACGCCGAGGAAGACCGCGCCCACGAACAGAACGCGCGCTCCGTCGGTGGCGAACAGCCGGGGCCCGACATCGTGGGCGACCCCGGTCGCCCACGTGGAGAGCAGCAGCCCCGCCACTGACGTCAGCCAGAACGGCAGCAGCTCGCGCAGCACCCGGGGACGTCCCCTGCGCCGCCACGCCCAGCGGGCGAGCACGTAGTTGGTCACCGCGCCCAGGACCCAGCCGGCCACCGCGGCCGGCTGGGCTCCCAGCAGCTCCTGACCGTAGGTCACCAGCAGCGTCACCTCGCTCACCACGGCCGCGAGCACGGAGCCGAGCGTGTAGCGCGTGAAGATGCGTGGCAGTGCGCCACGGAGGAAGCGGTGGAGGTCAATCACGGCCGGTGCGCTCCCCGTCGTGCGGCACGCGGAGCACGCCAAGCACCGACTGGCCGAAGGGGATCGGGAGCACCCGGTCGAGCACCCGGGTGACCGGCACGATGACCTTGTCGTACAGGCCGACGGCGCCCGCCTTGGGCGAGCCCGCCTTGCCCATGCGCACCGCGGCCCACCAGGCGAGCCCGCCCAGCAGGTTGACCGGCCTGGCCAGCGTCACGCCCAGTCCGGCGCGGCGGGCGGCGTCGCGCAAAGTGGCGGGCGTGTAGCGGCGGAAGTGGCCGACCTTCCGGTCGAACTCTCCGTACAGGCTCATGTAGGCGGGCACCCACAACACGATCGTGCCGCCAGGCGCGACGGAACCGGCCAGCAGGGTGAGGATCGCGGCGTCGTCCTCGAAATGTTCGAGCACGTTGATGGCGATCACCGTCTCGACCGGGCGCTCCAGCTGCGCGCCGGAGGAGAGGTCGAACTGCATGGCCTCGACCTCGGGGGCGCTCGCGAAGCGCTCTTTCAGCAGCGCCACCGCGTCGGGGTCGACGTCGGTGACGACCAGCCGGTCGAGGCCGGTGAACTGCGCGGCGAACTCGCCCAGCCCGGCACCGACCTCCAGCACGCTGCGCCCGCAATGGGGGGCGATCAGGTCGTACTGGTAACGGCGGTAACGGGGCTTGTCGGGGCCGCCGTCCTCGCGCTCCGCCGTACGGCCGGTGGCGCGGGCGAAGGCTCCCTCGTCAGCGCTCACTGGTCCGCTCCGCCCCCGGGCTGCGCCAGTTGACGCCCGGCATGAGCGCTGCCTCACGGACCCGGTCGACATGGCGCTTGGCCACGTCGAACAGCGACGTGATGAGCGTGTCGGACAGCATGTGCGGAACCAGGCCCAGCTCCACCAGGCCCGTGTGGGTCACCTTGTAGTAGTGCTCCTCCTTCTCGACGCGGGGGTTGTCGAGGTTGTCGATGGTCACCTCGCCGGGGAAGGACTCGGAGACCGTGGCGGCGATGTCTCTGACCGACATGGACTCCGTCATCTGGTTGAACACCCGGAACTCACCGCGCTCTGCCGGGTTTTCGCAGGCGAGCTGGATGCAGCGGACCGTGTCGCGGATGTCGATGATGCCCCGGGTCTGGGTGCCGGAGCCGTAGACCGTCAGAGGATGGCCGAGCACCGCCTGGATGACGAACCGGTTGAGCACGGTGCCGAAGACGGCGTCGTAGTCGAACCGGGTGGCCAGCCGGTCGTCGAGCGTCGTCTCGGGCGTCTCCTGGCCGTAGACCACGCCCTGGTTGAGGTCGGTGGCGCGCAGGCCCCAGATGCGGCAGGCGAACTCCATGTTGTGGCTGTCGTGCACCTTGGACAGGTGGTAGAACGAGCCCGGCCGCTTGGGATAGAGCACACGGTCCTTGCGCCCCTTGTGCTCCAGCTCCAGCCAGCCCTCCTCGATGTCGATGTTGGGCGTGCCGTATTCGCCCATCGTGCCGAGCTTGACCAGGTGGATCTCCGGGTCGATCTCGGCGATCGCGTAGAGCAGGTTGAGCGTGCCGACGACGTTGTTGGTCTGCGTGTAGACCGCGTGCTTGCGGTCGATCATCGAATAGGGGGCGGCCCGCTGCTCGGCGAAGTGGACCACGGCGTCGGGGCGGAACTCGCGGATCATCTCGTACGTGAAGTCGGCGTCGGTGAGGTCGCCGATGAACATCTCGATGGTCTTGCCGGTCCGCTCCTGCCACGCCGTGACGCGCGTGTGCAGGGACTCGATCGGAACGAGGCTGTCCACGCCGAGCTCGAGGTCGTACTGGCGGCGCACGAAGTTGTCGGCCACCGCCACCTCGTGGCCGCATTGCGACAGGTGGAGAGCCGTCGGCCATCCGAGGTATCCGTCGCCGCCGAGGACCAAGATCCGCATAAATCCATCCTGACTTGTTGTAGACGCATCCGCATCCCGCGGTCCTGCGTCGGTGTGTCGCCTACGGGTTGTCCGCAGCTTGCAGCTAACCAGCCTTATCACACGCTAAACGGGTTCTCATTAATTGAGCATGACTTCTCAGGCTGACTTTGATGGTCCGACGATGTTATGTGTTCTGCGCACCGTACCGGGTTCTGGAGAGACGTTGTGCTGAACATGGAGAGTGTCTCCTAGGTTTCTCGAACACAAGTTCGTATAATGGTCGGCATGGATCTCAGTCCCGAAGAACTTCCCGAGCTCTGGAGGCCGCCCATTGTGGAGCATGCCGCGACGATCCGCGCTGGTGAGGCGCGCTATCTGCTGGCCTGGGGCGACGACGCCAGGGGTGCACGATGGGGCTTTCTGCTGGGGCCCCCGCAGTCGCGCGACCGGCGGGCCCGGTGGGTGCACTGGGCTGAGATCCGCCCGGTCGCGGGAGAGGACTACAGTGCGGTCCCCGTCACGGACCCGCTGCTGTGAGACTCGTCTCTCCTTGAATTATGCGAGATCAGAAAATTTGCGCAATCCGCACATTTGTCTAAGCTGCTCTCATGAGCGGGCTGAGAGAGCGGAAGAAGCGTGCCACACGTGAGGCGCTGATGGCAGCCGCGCTCCGGCTCGCACTGGAGCGCGGGCTGGAGGGCGTCCGCGTCGACGACATCGCCGCCGAGGCCGGCGTCTCGCCCCGGACGTTCAACAACTACTTCGCCGGCAAGCACGAAGCGATCGCCGCCCGCCACACCGACCGGATCGAGCGGTCGGTGGCGGTGCTGCGCGCGCGGCCCCCCGAGGAGACGCTCTGGGAGGCGCTGACGGAGGCCATGGTCGAGCCGTGGGAGCAGCACGCGGGCGACGCCCACTCGCCGCCGCCTCCAGAGGTGCTGGCGAGCATCCGGATGTTGTCCAGGGAGCCCGCGCTGCGGGCCGAGTCGCTGCGGGTGGCCTTCGCCGCCGACGGCGCCCTGGCCGCGGCCATCGCCGAGCGCACCGGCACCGACTGCTCCCGTGACCTCTACCCCCACCTCGTCGCCGGCGCCGCGACCGCGGCCGTCCAGGCGGCCGTCGGCCACTGGCTGCGCGCCGACCCGCCGATCCCGCTCGCACCGCTGCTGCGCGACGCCCTGCGCGCGCTGGCGGCCGGGCTGCCCGCCCCGTCCACCTGAGGAGCCCGTGACATGGACAGTGACATTGACATTGACGGCGACTTCGACGTCGTCATCGCCGGCGGCGGTCCCAACGGGCTGATGCTGGCCTGCGAGCTGAGCCTGGCCGGGGTCCGGCCGCTCGTCGTCGAACGCCTGCCACACCGCAGTGACCAGCCCAAGGCCAACGGCATCGTCGGCCAGGTCGTGCGGCTGCTGCGCCGGCGTGGCCTCGCCGCTGAGGAGGCCCCGGTGCGCGCGTTCGTGTTCGGCGCGCTGCCGCTGGACCTGTCGGGGCTCGACGACAACCCGCTCCACGGGCACGGGATCAAGCAGTCCGGGCTGGAGGAGCTGTTCGAGAAGCGGGCGGTCGATCTGGGCGCGGAGATCCGGCGCGGGCACGAGCTGACCGGCTTCGACCGGGACGCCGCGGGCGTCACGTTGCGCCTCGAAGGGCCCGCGGGGCCCCACGTTCTGCGCACCCGCTATCTGGTCGGTTGCGACGGCGCGCACAGCACGGTGCGGAAGCTCGCCGGCATCGGCTTCCCGGGGGTGGTCACGGCCGACGTCGTGAGCCGCGCCGCCCACGTCAGCGTCCCGGGTGCGGTGCTGCGGATGGAGCGGGCCGAGGTGGAGGTGCCGGGGGCGGGCACGTTCGGGCTCTACGCCTGGCACCGCACCGAGCGCGGCGCGTACGCGATCATGCCGGCGGGCCCGGGGACGCTGATGATCAGCGTGATGGAGTGGGAGCCCGGCGCGCCCGGCGACGACGTGCCCATGACCGTCGAGGAACTGCGCGCGAGCCTCGCCCGCGTGACCGGTGCCGACCTGCCGCTGGCCGGCCCCGGCGGTGCGGGCCCTCACCTGCTCAGGCGGCTGAACGGGCGCAACACGCGGGTGGCCGGGCGGTACCGCGCGGGCAGGGTGTTCGTGGCGGGCGACGCCGCGCACGTCCACTCGGCCATGGGCGCGCCCGGGCTCAACGTGGGCCTGCAGGATTGCGTGAACCTGGCCTGGAAGCTCGCGGCCCAGGTGCGCGGATGGGCGCCGCCGCGGCTGCTCGACAGCTATGAGGCCGAGCGCCGCCCGGCCGCCGAGCGGGTCGCCCTGCACACGCAGGCCCAGCTCGCGCTGGCCGCTCCCGGGGCCGAGGTCACGGCGCTGCGCGCGGTGTTCGGCGAGTTGCTGGACGACGAGGCGGCCCGGCGCCGCATCGCCTCCCTGCTGGCCGGCTCTGACGTGGTCTATCCGATGCCCGCGCCGCCGCATCCGCTGCTCGGACGCTTCCTGCCCGACCTGCCTGCCGGGCCTGCCGCCCGCGCCAGGCCGGTCCTGCTCGACCCGGCAGGGCGGCTGCGGGTGCGTCACGGGCGGGTCGACGTGGTGGCGTCCGAGGGCCCCGATGCCGTGCTGGTGCGTCCCGACGGCTACGTGGCCTGGGCCGGCACGCCCGGCGAGACGCTCGACGAGGCGCTGAGGACGTGGTTCGGCGAAAGCCTGGAGGTGGCGGCGTAGCGCGTCGCGCGTCAGCTCGGGCGTCATCCGCTCGGGACGGAGCACGGCCGCGAGGGTGAGCCCGTCGATCAGCGCGGCCAGCCGCCCGGTGTTCACCCCGGCGTCCGTGCCCGCGGCCGGTGCCGGGCGATGCCGTCGACACGAGCCTGCGCGTGCCGTCGTACACCTCCCGCGCCAGCGGCTGGAGCTCGGGCCGGGTGCGGGCCGCCGTCGTGAACGTCCAGGTCGGTGTGGCCCTCGAAATAGTGCCGGACCGAGCCGATGGCCAGCCCCGCCTCCCTCGGCCACATTGCGCAGCGACGCCTGCTCGAAGCCCGCGCGCCGCACGACGCGGAACACCGCGTCCACCACTTCGTCCCGGCGGGCGCCCGGATCGACGACTACGGCCCTGCTCGGCGTCCCCTTCGGGGCCGTGCGCGCCGCCACCACCGAGGTGTTCCCGAAGGGCGGCGTCCTGTGGCAGCCGTGTGCCCTGCGCGCGGGACCAGCGCTGAGCGACCCGGCTCAGGCGCGGCCGACGCCGGCGAGGATGCCCGGCCTGACGTAGTCGTACGGGCCTTCGGGGGAGGCGTCGGGCGTCCAGTCGGCGACCGGGACGACCCCGGGGCCGATCAGGTCGAGACCGTCGAAATAGGCGGCGATCTGGCCGTGATCGCGGCCGGCCAGGCCGCCGGCGGCGGTGCCGCGGTAGACCGACTGGCCCGCGTCGGTCACGTCGGCCGCGGCGTTGCCCGCGTACAGGTGCGAGAGCACGAGATGGCCGCCGGGCCGCAGCCGCTCCCTGACGCGGGCGACGATCCTGGCGGCCTCGTCGTCGTCGGGCACGAAGTGCAGCACCGCGACCAGCAGGACCGCGTACGGCTCGGCCATGTCGATGCGCCCGGTGACGCGCGGGTCGTCCAGGATCGCGTCGGGGTCCCTGAGGTCGCCCTCCACCGCGACGACGTCGGGGTCCCTGGCCAGCAGCGCACGGGCGTGGGACAACACGATCGGGTCGTTGTCGACGTAGACGACGCGGGAGCCGGGGGCGTGCCGGTGGGCCACCTGGTGCACGTTGTCCTGGGTGGGCAGCCCGGCGCCGATGTCGACGAACTGGCGCACGCCGGCCTCGGCGATCACGCGCACCGCCTGTCGCAGGAAGGCGCGGTTGGCCAGCGCGATCTGCCGGGTGTCGTTGCCCATCCGGCGGCCGATCTCGATCATCTTCTCGGCCGCCTCGCGATCGGCGGGGAAGTTGTCGCGGCCGCCGAGATAGTAGTCGTACATGCGGGCGACACTGGGGATGTGAGGGTTGATCTCTGAAGGTAAGCGGTCAACCTCGGCCATGTCACGATCCTTCGGACGTCGATCTTTGGCGCCGATTCTAGGCGGGGAACCTGCCGGGATCCGGGGGCCCTGCGGCGATCGGCCGATCAGGTGCGCCGGAAGGTACGCCGATAGGCCAGCGGCGCGACGCCCACGGCCGCGTGCAGGTGCTGGCGGAGCGAGACCGCCGTGCCGAAGCCGGCCCGTCTGGCCACCTCCTCCACACCCAGGTCCGTCGTCTCCAGCAGGTGCCTGGCGTGCTGCACGCGCTGCCGGTTGAGCCACTTGGCCGGGCTCACGCCGCTCTCCTCGCGAAAGCGCCGGGTGAACGTGCGCACGCTCATCCTCGCGTGCGTGGCCAGCGCGTTGAGGTCGAGCGGGGTGTCGAGGTTGGCCAGCATCCAGGCGCGGGTGGCCGCCGTGCCGTCGCCGTCGCCGTCCGGGAGCGGCCGGTCGACGTACTGTGCCTGGCCGCCCTCCCGCCAGGGCGGCATGACGCAGCGGCGGGCGGCGCGGTTGGCCACCTCACTGCCGTGGTCGCGCCTGATCACGTGCAGGCACAGGTCCATGCCCGCCGCCACCCCGGCCGAGGTCAGTAGGTCGCCGTCGTCCACGTAGAGCACGTCGGGATCCAGCTTCACCTGCGGGAACAGCGCGCCGAAGCGCGCCGCCTCCAGCCAGTGCGTGGTGGCCCGCCGCCCGTCGAGCAGGCCCGCGGCCGCCAGCACGAACGCGCCCGTGCAGATCGACATCGTGCGCGTCCGTCCATTCCGTCCGGCGCGCAGGGCCGCCGACAGCCGCTCCGAGATCGTGCCCTTCACCAGCGCCCGGCCGCCGTGGATGCCCGGCACCAGGACCGTGCCGGCCGTGTCGAGCACGTCGAGGTCATGGTCGGGCTGCACGGCGTAGCCAGCCGAGCAGCGCACCGGCATGCGGCCCTCGGAGCAGGTCACCACCTCGTAGAGCCGCTCGCCGTCCGCGTCGCGGGCACTCACGAACACCTGGCCGGGCACGCCGAGGTCGAGCGGGGCGAAGTGGTCCAGCACCACGACCGCGATCCGATGGGCCATGGCTGGATTCTTTCACATATTGGCTTTCCGGCCACTCGTGGCCGCTTGAGGAGGTCGATCAGGATGGGCGCATGACCTTGAGCACCACCCCCACCCGTCGCGGGCTGCACCGGGCCTGGTACGTCGCGGCCGTGGCGTTCGTGACGATCCTCGGCGCGGCCGGCTTCCGCGCCACCCCCGGTGTGCTGATCACCCCGCTGCGGAACGAGTTCGGCTGGTCGGCCGGCACGATCTCGCTGGCCGTCTCGATCAACCTGGTGCTCTACGGCCTGACCGCGCCCTTCGCCGCCGCCCTGATGGACCGCTTCGGCATGCGCCGCGTGGTCGCCGTGGCCCTGCTGCTGATCGCCTGCGGCAGCGGGCTCACCGTGCTGATGACGGCGAGCTGGCACCTCCTGCTGCTCTGGGGCGTGCTGGTCGGGCTCGGCACGGGGTCGATGGCGCTGGTGTTCGCCGCGACGGTGGTGGACCGCTGGTTCGTCCGCCACCGCGGGCTGGTCACCGGCGTGCTGACCGCGGGCGGCGCCACCGGGCAGCTCGTCTTCCTGCCCGTGCTGGCGCAGCTCGCGCAGGGTCCGGGATGGCGGTTCGCCTCGCTGACCGTGGCCGCGGCCGCGCTGGTCGTGGTGCCGTGCGTGTGGTGGTTGCTGCGCGACCGGCCCGAGGACGTGGGCACCACGGCGCTGGGCGCGCAGCCCGGCGCCGTGCGTGCGGCGCCCAGCACGGCCAACGCCGCCGTCAGAGCCGTCACCGTGCTCGCCGCGGCGGCGAGGACGCGGCCGTTCTGGTTGCTGGCGGGCGGTTTCGCGATCTGCGGAGCCAGTACGAACGGCCTGGTCGGCACCCACTTCATCCCCGCCGCGCACGATCACGGCATGGCCGAGCCGGTCGCCGCCGGCCTCCTGGCGGTCATCGGGATCTTCGACATCGTGGGCACGGTCGCGTCCGGCTGGCTGAGCGACAAGATCGACCCGAAGGTGCTGCTCGGCGTCTACTACGGGCTGCGCGGGCTCTCCCTGATGGTGTTGCCCGGCCTGTTCGCGGCCACGACCGAGCCGAGCATGCTGATCTTCATCATCTTCTACGGCCTGGACTGGGTGGCGACCGTGCCGCCCACCGTCGTCCTGTGCCGGCGCGTCTACGGAGCCGACGGAGCCGTCGTGTTCGGCTGGGTGTTCGGCGCGCACCAGGTCGGGGCAGCGATCGCCGCGTTCGGAGCCGGCCTCACCCGCGACCACCTGGGCGCCTACGACCTCGCCTGGTACGCCGCCGGCGCCCTCTGCCTGGTGGCCGCCGGCATGTCCCTGGCGATCGGGCATGCTAGGGAGCGACGAACCTGAGCAAGCGATGACCTCTTGAGAGCGATGAGCACCGAGCTGTACGTCCTGCCGCTGGTCGTCAGGATCGAGCGGGCCGCGCCCCCCGAGCGCACCGACGCCCTGGAAGCCGCCGCCATGGCCGTGCTGAGCCTGCTGGCCGACCCGGGCGAGTGGGCCGCCGAGCTGCACGCCTGGCAGTCCACCGGCAGGATCCGCAAGGTCGTGCGCCGGGCGCGGGGCGCCGAGTGGCGGCGGGCGCTCGCGCTGCCGGGGCGCACGATCGGGCACCGCACGGCGGAGATGCGCGTGCATCCGCCGGTGCCGCTCGACGACTGGCCGAGAGACCTCGCGCGGCTGCAGGTGTCGGGCACCGAACTGGCCGACACCGCCGAGCCGCCTCCCGTCGGGCCCCCGATCCTGTGGGAGAACCCCAAGCTGGAGATGTCCGCGGGCAAGGCCATGGCGCAGGCCGGGCACGCCGCTCAGCTCGCGTGGTGGGCCTGCGACGCGGGCGAGCGTGCCGCCTGGCGGGAGCGCGGGCTGGCGGTGTCGGTGCGCCAGGCTCCCGCGCAGGGCGACTTCGACGCCAAGGCGGCCGCAGGGCTGCCCGTGGTGCGCGACGCCGGGTTCACCGAGATCGAGGCGGGTTCGTGCACGTTCGTCGCGGACGCGCCCTGGCTCGCCGGGCGCTTCTTCAGAGCGTGAACACGTCGGCCAGCACGCCGCCGGCCGGGGTGATGCGCGCGGGCGACGGGCTGTCGTAGACGACCATGACCCGGCCGCCGGCCAGCAGCGCGAGCCCTTCGGGGTGGTCGCAGCCGGCGCCGTACGGCAGTTCCAGCACCGTCTCGAGCTCGTCGGCGGGAACGACGTCGCGGCGCAGGCCCGGCCGCCAGCGGACCAGGCGTACGGGCCCGTCGAGGCTCATGGTGGGCCCGGCGAGCACCAGCAGCGAGTCGCCGTCGGGGCACAGGTCCCGCACGCCCAGCCCGTCCAGGTCCAGGAAGTGTTTGCGGTACGGCTCGCGCAACCGCAGCCGCCCGCTGCCCGCGTCGTCCAGCCGCAGCTCCAGCACGACCGCCCAGCCCCGCAGCACGGGGCCGCGCAGCCCCAGGTAGACCTGCTCGGACACGACGGCGATGCCTTCGACGTCGAACCCGTTGTCCTTGCCAGGCAGATCGAGGAACGCCCCGAGGTGCCGGTCGTCGCGCAGGTGCGCGGTGAGGCCCTGCCCGCCGGACAGGATCGCCCCCCGGCCCGGGGTCTGCTCGTCGAGGAGCGGCAGGCGTACGAGGATGAAGCGGTTCTCCTCCCTGACCACCGTGGCCAGCCGGTCGGCGGCTTTGGCGGGGTCCTTCGACTTGACCTTCTTGCGCTTGAGGCTGTGCGAGCCGGCCAGCCAGAGGTGGCCGTCGGCGCGGGCGAGGCCCTCGATGTCGGCTTCGTCCACGGGTCCGGCCGGGAGGTCGACGTAGTCCGCCAGCTCGAACGTGCGCTGGGCGCCGAAGTGGTCGCCCGTCCACGCCAGGTGCTCGAACGTCGCGGTCTCGTCGCCGGCGATCCAGAGCCCCGTCGCGCTCTGCCTGATTGCTGAGAGATTTGTATGGGTTTGGGCTGCTCTGGAGGCTTGATCGAAGCGAAGCTCCACCTGTTCCACGACGCCATGATTGCACTTCGGTCGCTTCGAGGACGCCATGGCGGGATATGTCGTACGCTCCGCTCGTGCTCGATGGGGAAGATGTGATCAAGGGTTCCCGCGTGAGAACCGCTTCCAGACCTTGGATCCCTGATTCTCCGCCCAAACGCTCCCGCATCGGTGATCTCCGCATGCGGGTGGTGTACCGGGGGCTCGCCGTGGCCGTCGCCGTCGTGGCCGTCGCCGTGACGCTGGTCGTGGCAGTGCTCCCGTCAGGGCCGGACGAGGTCGCGGCGGGGCCGGTAACCGCGCCGCCGGCCGCACCGTCCTCGTCCGGCCCTGCACCTTCTCCCGAGGCCGGCGAGCCCGTCCAGGCGGCGAAGGCGTCACCCACTCCCGGCGCCTCGCTCCCGCCCGGCTACACGGCCATGGAAGCTCTGTACGCCGACCCGCGCGTCCCCAAGCTGACCCCCAAGGTCAAGAAGATCGAACCGCGCCCGCCCGCCAGGCGGGTGCTCAAGGACCGGCGCACGGGGCTGGCCGTGCCGAGGCTGGGCCTGCCGTGGAAGGCGCACAACCCGGCGCCGTTCACCACCAAGCAGGTGCTGCCCAGGCAGCGCGGCACGAGCCTGCGCGGGATCCTCGTGAGCTGCCCGCTCCCGATCATGGAGCAGAAGTCGCCGCGCGACACGGCGCTGCTGGCCGCCCGCTGGACGCTCAACCACCACCCCCAGGGCTCCCGGATCACCTGGCTGGCCGCGCAACCGGTCAAGCGCGGATGGATGCTGATTTATCGGGTCAAGTACGGAAAACACTCCTCCCGCGCGGCCGTCGTCGTCATGGACGGGGGAATGCGCAAGCCAGGCCTGGCGTTCGTCACAGTGCCTGACACGCAGCGAAAGCACTGGTCCGATGTCGGCCGCATGGCCGCAGGGGTGCGTGTCCTAGGCTAGAAAGATCATTGAATGCGGCGATTTGGGGGAGTGACGCCGTGGAACGCTCTGGAGCGCCGCAGGCATCCGACAACGGCAAGGGCAAGCCGCCCTGGCGCTCGGAGGGCCTGCCCGGCACACCCGGAGGGCGACCCAAGATCAACTGGTGGCGGTTCGCCGTCACCCTTCTCGTCGTGTACGCGGCCTTCTTCGTGGTCTCGTCGTTCGTCGACAGCGGCTCGGTCGAGACGATCTCGTACACCGAGTTCACCAAGCAGGTGAACGCGAAGAACGTCAAGGACATCTACGCCGAGGGCCTTTCCGTCGAGGGCGACCTCAGGGCGGCGGCGAAGAACCCCGAGAGCAACGAGTCCTACACCAAGTTCGCCACCGAGATCCCGGCCTTCGCCAACACCGACCAGCTCGACCAGCAGCTGGCCGCCGGGCAGGTCGAGATCACCTCCAAGCCGATCACGCGCGGGTTCTTCTCCAACCTGCTGCTGTCGCTGCTGCCCGTGCTGCTGCTGGCGGGCCTGTGGATCTGGATCATGCGGCGGGGCGCCAGCATGATGGGCGGCGGCGGCCTGGGCGGGCTCGGCAAGTCGAAGGCGGCCAAGCCGGTCGAGGCCGGGCAGGTGCGCGTCACGTTCGAGGACGTCGCGGGCATCGACGAGGTCGAGAACGAGCTCGTCGAGATCGTCGACTACCTCAAAGACCCCGGCAAATACCGCAGGCTGGGCGCGAAGCTGCCCAAGGGCGTGCTGCTCGCGGGCCCTCCCGGCACCGGCAAGACGCTGCTGGCCAGGGCGGTCGCGGGCGAGGCCAAGGTGCCGTACTTCTCGGCCAGCGCCTCCGAGTTCATCGAGATGATCGTCGGCGTGGGCGCCTCACGCGTGCGCGACCTGTTCGAGGAGGCGCGGAAGGTGGCGCCGTCGATCGTGTTCATCGACGAGATCGACGCCATCGGCCGGGCCAGGGGCGGCGCCGGTGGCGTCGGCGGGCACGACGAGCGCGAGCAGACGCTCAACCAGATCCTCACCGAGATGGACGGCTTCTCCGGGGCCGAGGGCGTGATCGTCATCGGGGCCACCAACCGCCCCGAGATCCTCGACCCGGCGCTGCTGCGTCCCGGGCGCTTCGACCGTACGGTGCAGGTGGGCCTGCCCGACGCGGCCGGCCGCACCGCGATCCTGGCGGTGCACACGAGGGGCGTGCCGCTCGACCCCGAGGTCGGCCTCGACCAGCTCGCCAAGACCACCCCCGGCATGACCGGCGCCGACCTGGCCAACCTCGTCAACGAGGCGGCCCTGCTCGCCGCCAAGCGCGGCAAGGAGAAGGTCGCGACGGCCGACTTGACCGATGCGCTGGAGAAACTGCAGCTCGGCGCGGCCCGCAGCATCGTCATGCCGGAGGAGGAGCGCACCAGGACCGCCTTCCACGAGGCCGGGCACGCGCTGCTCGGGATGCTCCAGCCGGGCGCCGACCCGGTCAGGAAGATCTCCATCATCCCGCGCGGCCGGGCGCTCGGCGTCACGCTGTCCACACCCGACAGCGACCGCTACGCCTACGACGAGCAATATCTCCGCGGGCGCATCACCGGCGCGCTCGGCGGCATGGCGGCCGAGCAGGTCGTGTTCGGCGTGATCACCACCGGCGCCGAGAACGACCTCGAACAGGTCACGATGATCGCCCGCGGCATGGTCGGCCGCTGGGGCATGTCGGAGAAGATCGGCCCGCTGACCATCCTGCCCAGCGACGGCCAGCAGCCCCAGGCCTCGCCGGTCACGCTCGCCATGGTCGACGAGGAGGCGCGGCGCATCGTGGACGAGTGCTACGAGCGCGCGGTCCAGGTGCTGAGCGAGAACCGCGACAAGCTCGACGCGATCGTGGAGGCTCTGCTGGAGCACGAGACCCTCGACGAGGCCGGGGCGTACACCGCCGCGGGCCTGCCGAGCCGGTCCACGGACACCGCCGGGAGCCGGCCGAGGGAATTTTCCGAGAATTAGGCAATCCGGACGTTGACGTCGATCGCGGCCGGGGCAGATGTTCGGACAACGATCGGGGGACTTGTCGTGACACTGACTGACGAGCTTCTCGCCGGGCTCGGAGACTCAGGGCTGGAACAGGTCGCCGGGATGCTCGGCACCGACCCGGCCACGGCCCGCATCGTGATCCAGGCCGTCGCTGGCACGATCATCGGTGGCATGGCCCGCGACGCCGAGCACCTTGACGGCGCCGACGCCCTGCTCAGCGCGCTGGACGACCACAAGGACACCGACCCCTTCAACGGCGACGTGGCCTCGCTGACCCGCGACGGCCACAGCATCCTCGGCCACGTGTTCGGCGGCCAGGGCACCGAGCGGGCGGCGGCCGGGCTGTCGCAGCTCGCCGCGGTGCACCCCGGAGCCATGATGAAGTTGCTGCCGCTGATCGCCCCCATGATCATGTCGCTGCTCGCCGACCGCGCCGCCGGGCGTGGCCTGGACGCGCGCGCCCTGGCCGACGAGCTCGACCACGAACGGTCCACCCTCCCCGAGAAGCTGGGGGACCTCGTCACGACCCTGCTCGACGGCATCTTCGGCGGCATGCCCGCGCAGCGGACCAGCCCGTACGACACGGCGGCCCTCACTCGCGGCCGCAGGAACGCGAGCAGGCGTGAGATCACACCGGGCACAGCGACCCCCGACTGGTGACCGGTAGGCTGTGCGAGTGATCGTTCTGGCCTCAGCATCCTCCGCCCGCCTGGCTCTCCTGCGCAGTGCTGGCCTCGACCCCAAGGTCATCGTCAGCGGCGTGGACGAGGAGGCCTATTCGGCATACTCTCCGGCGGCGCTCAGCCTGGTGCTGGCCAAGGCCAAGGCCGAGGCGGTCGCGAGCGGGCTGGACGAAGGGCTGGTCATCGGCTGCGACACGATCCTCGAGCTCGACGGCCGCCCCTACGGCAAGCCGGCCACGCCCGAGGAGGCCCTGGAGCGGTGGCGGCTCCTGCGGGGCCGCACGGGGCGGCTCGTCACCGGTCACTGCGTCATCGACGTCGTCGCCGGCCGGCAGGCGGCGGAGAGCGCCACCACCGTGGTGCACTTCGGCCGGCCCTCCCCCGAGGAGATCGCCGCCTACGTCGACACCGGCGAGCCGCTCGGCCTGGCCGGAGCCTTCAGCATCGAAGGGCGCGGCGGATGGTTCGTCGAAGGGATCGAGGGCGACCACGGCAACGTGCTCGGCATCTCGCTGCCGCTCCTTCGAGACCTGTTCGCGGAGCTCGGCTACGCGGTGACGGACTTCTGGCGTTAGCCTGCCGGACATGCGATCAGTGCGCGACTTCTTCTCCGGCGTGGGCTTCTTCCTCCAGGGGTTCGGCTGGGTCTCCCGTAACGGGCGATGGTGGTTGTTCGGGCTCGTCCCGGCGGTCATCGCGTTCGCCGTCTATGTGGTCGCGCTGATCTTCCTCGGCACCAACGCGACCGACCTGGCCGCGTTCCTGACGCCGTTCGCCGACTCGTGGAGCTGGCGGGAGGCGTTCCGCGCGCTCGTGGGCGTCGCCCTGTTCCTCGGAGGGCTGGCGCTGGCGGTGCTGACGTTCGTCGCGCTCACGCTCGCGATCGGTGATCCGTTCTACGAGAAGTTGTCGGCGGCGGTCGACGTGCTGGAGACGGAGGACGAGCAGCCCTGGTGGCGCACGCTGCCGCGGTCCATCCGCGACAGCCTGGTCACCCTGCTCTACATGCTGCTCTTCGCGGTTCCGCTATTCGCGCTCGGGTTCGTACCCGTGGTGGGGCAGACGGTGGTGCCGGTGCTGGGAGCGGCCGTTTCCGGATTTTTCATGACAGTGGAGCTCACCACGCTGTCCCTGGAACGGCGCGGCATGGCCCGCAAGGAACGCTTCGCCCTCCTCCGCGCCAACAAGGCCGCCACGCTGGGATTCGGGGTGGCCGTGTTCCTGCTCTTCCTCATCCCGTTCGTGGCGGTCATCGCCATGCCCGCCGCCGTGGCCGGCGCCGCACTCCTCGTACGCACCCGCCTGGCTCTGTCTCTTATA